>JBAXWB010000025.1 GCA_037128595.1 bacterium | reverse complement strand
AAGCAGATCAGTTAACAATGGAAAAGTGTCAAACGGAAATCAGGACGTGACAACAGCCGCCCAGCACGGCGCTGACGGAGGCAGATGTGTGGAACGGGTGGCGGGATTGGTAAAAGATGCGCTAGGCATTCTTAAAGACCAGTCGTTTGATGGTAATGCCATAGCGCGCAAGAGCCAGCACCCTAATCGCTCGCCCTCTGTTGCGCCCTACGCCCCTTGAATAAAGATTTTCGTTTTTATTATATATTCTTGCGTATACTATCTGTATCTTATTGATAAAGAACAAGTTGATTGTTATTGATGATCTTCAGTGAGATCTTCATTATGAGTGATGAATTAGCAGTCTATCGCAGGATTTCATCCATGGACCCTCTGTTGCCTAATATCGAGCGCAGGGAGTTGGCGGAGCTTGCCCAGGCGATTACGCTCGCCGTGGGCGAACTCAACGGCAAGGTGCGCTCGGGTGTGGTCCGGGAAAAAATCGCCGCGCTTATCCGGAACATGAACTGCTACTACTCAAACCTGATTGAAGGCCACAAAACATTGCCTCGTGATATTGAGCGGGCGCGCGAACAGGATTTCGCCCGTGACGTGAAGCAAAGAGAAAACCAATTACTTGCCTTGGCTCACATCCAGACCGAGGAAAGTATGGAGGCGCGTCTTCGTGGGGAAAAAGTAGATGTCTACGCGCAGGAATTCCTGTGCTGGATCCACGGTGAGTTTTACCGTCGGCTTCCCGAATCCATGCACATCTCACGAACGGCAAACGGTAAGGAGTACCGGATCGTACCGGGTCAGCTCAGGGATTACCCGGTCGACGTGGGAGGACACACCCCGCCTGATTTCGCGATGTTGCCGGCATTCCTCAGCCGCTTCAAGGAAGTCTACGGCGATGAACACATTTTGGCCACAAACCGTCTGGTGGCCATTGCCGCCGCGCATCACCGTCTGGCCTGGATTCACCCGTTCGGCGACGGTAATGGACGTGTCGCCCGCATTCATTCTCGCGCGCTGCTGATTCGTCATGGACTTGATGGCGGCGGATTATGGACGCTTTCCCGCGGCCTCGCCCGGGCCCGGCGTCTTTATTATGAACGACTACAGGAGGGGGATCGGGCGCGGGAGAATGATTACGACGGACGCGGCAATCTCTCCGAGCGCGGCTTGTCACGATTCTGCGCCTTTTTCCTGGAGACGATCCTTGATCAGGTTAAATTTATGGATAGCCTGCTGAATCTGGCCGACCTGCGCACCCGGGTCGAACGCTACTTTGCCTATGACGCCTTGCATTTGCCGAAACACCGTGAGGCCCTCATGAGCGTTGTAAAGGCGCTGGTGGACGAGGGGGAATGTTCACGCGAGCGCGTCTCCATGCTGACGGGAAAAGGAGCGACCACGACGGCCGAAATCATCAAGTTGGGCCTCAAGGAAGGCTATATCGAGAGTCCTTCTGAAAAAGGCCGCCTCCGCATCGCTTTTCCCGGGAAAATCCTCCCGTTTTACTTCCCAAACCTGTTTGTCGACCTCCCCTCTGAGCAGGAGAGCGTCAAGGGCCCTATAGCGCCCCTCCCACAAGAGGAGTTGCACCCGCTTCGGGGTGCTGAATAAATTCTGGACTCTGGATTTTGGATTCTGTATTCTCTCTCCCACACAACTCCCATGATCCATCAATTAAAAAACCGCAATTTCTACCTGTTAGTCGGCGCCGACATCATCTTTTTTGTGGTGTCGCTTTTCATGGCCTATGCTGCGCGCTTCACCTGCGCTATTCCTCATGGCGAATACCATAACATCCTGGTCATCTTGCCTTGGCTCGTCTCGGTCAAGGTCGCTACCTTCTTTTTCATGGGGGTCTATCGGGGGATGTGGCGCTATACCAGTATCCCCGATGCCGTGCGCCTGCTCAAGGCCTCCCTGCTCGCCACGCTGATTATCATGGCCGGTCTGACCTTCTTGATCCGCTTTTCCGGCTATCCCCGTTCGGTCTTTATTGCCGACAGCATTTTCACCCTCTTTTTCTGCGGGGGGATCCGGGCGGGGATCCGGATGCTGTTTTCGATACGGCAACAGATCCCGGGCTGGAAGGCTGAGGCGGACGATACTCCGCCCCATCAGACGAACCTGATCATTATCGGCGCAGGCGATGCCGCAGATAAAATCATCCGCGAGGTCCAGGGGAATCTCCTGTCTCCTTTCCGCATCGTTTGTTGTCTGGATGATGATTCGACCAAGCACCACCGTTCCCTGCTCGGGATTCCTGTCCGTGGCCCTGTCACTCATCTGAAACGGTTCGCCGAAGCGTTTCAGGCCACCGAGACGCTCATTGCCATGCCCTCGGTGGCTGGTGACCGGATGCGGGAAATTGTCACCCTCTGTGAAAAATCTGGACTGCCGTTCAGGACGTTGCCCTCGTTGACTTCCTTGATCGATGGCCAGGTGACCATCAATGATCTACGCCCCGTCAACTTCGAGGATTTACTCGGTCGGTCGCCGGTGAAGCTCGATATCGAGGGGATTGGTCACTACCTGACCGGCAAGACGGTGGCGGTTACGGGTGCGGGGGGTTCCATTGGCTCGGAGTTATGCCGCCAGATTATCCGCTTTAAACCGGCCGCGCTGATCCTGATCGAGGGCTCGGAGTTCAATCTGTATCGCATGGAGATGGAACTCCGCACGGAACGCAAATTTCCTCACATCTTTCCCGCCATGGGACGTGTTCAGGATCGGCCCTTAATGGATCGCATATTTGAACATTACCGGCCCCAGGTGGTTTTTCATGCCGCCGCCTGCAAACACGTTCCCATGGTTGAACTGAATCCCTGGGAGGCGGTTTTCAACAACGTCCTGGGAAGCCAGACGATCATGGATACGGCGGATAAATATGGCGTCGAACGCTGTGTGTTTATCTCTACCGACAAGGCCGTTCGCCCGACCAATGTGATGGGGGCAAGCAAGCGGGTAGTGGAGGTCCTGCTTCAATCCCGGCCTGCCTCGAAAACCCGCTTCATGGCGGTTCGCTTCGGTAATGTCGTGGGCTCTTCCGGATCAGCCATTCCGCTTTTCCAAAGTCAGATCAAGGCCGGCGGCCCCGTCACCGTCACCGATCCGGAAATGACGCGCTACTTTATGACCATTCCGGAGGCGAGTCAGCTCGTGCTTCAGGCCGGTTCCCTGGGCGAAGGGGGAGAGATCTTTATTCTGGAAATGGGGACGCCGGTTAAAATCGCTGATATGGCGCGCGACCTGATCCGGCTTTCCGGCAAGGAACCGGATCGCGATATCAAGATCGTCTACACCGGGCTGCGGCCGGGGGAAAAACTCTATGAGGAGCTTATTACCCATGGCGAGGGGATTGTCCCGACCCCGCATGAGAAAATCATGGTGTTGCGTCGTGACGCGGCCACCAGTTCCGCCCGGCGCGATCAGATTCTCGCCACGCTCGCCGAGCTTACGGCAGACGCCAATGTGCACGATGCCGCCCGCATCAAGGCCACCCTGAACCGCCTCGTTCCGGACTACACTCCTTCCGACACCGCCAGCGTGTTGTGCATCGCCTCCCGCTTCACCGATGCGGTTGCGTAGGGAACCTTCCTCAAATGGAGGGTTTTGCTCTGTCAAAACCACCTGCGCAGTCCTGAAGCAGACCAAGGTGGCGCCCTGCCTGCCTTAGGATGCAATCTTGATCATCATCGTGATCTTCACCATAATGCAGCTGATATGAATTTCTTTCTGAAATTATCTCCGCCTGACGTCATGCGCTGGGGCTGGCTGAATTGGCCGGCAAAGGGCCGTCGAGCGGTCACCTTGCTTTTTCTTGTGTTGATCAATTGGCTGTTGCTGGCCCCTGCAGGGACATTCCGCGAGGTGCATGTCTTTCTCTCGCATCAGGACAAGATCGCCCATTTCGGGATGTTTGGCATTTTGACCGGGCTGGCACGCTGGTCGGCTCCCGCCACGTGGAGCCAAGGATGGCGGCGCCCTGTATTTATTCTGGCCCTGGTTGCCTATGGCTTAGCCACTGAATGCCTTCAACTCCTCCTGCCCAGTCTGGGTCGTAACTTCGAGTGGTTGGACCTGGCGAGTGATGCCGTGGGTGTCGCCTTCGGCCTCTGGCTCTGCGAACGTCTCGCTCGGCAGGGAAAGTTGACAGAATGAACAAAATAAACAAAATTATTTTGGAACACACAGCAGGGGATTTCTCCCCATTTTGTATATTTTGTTAATTCTGTCTGAAAATCTTAGTTCTGCTGAATTAGATGTGAGTCGATTCGGCCCGCTTTCACGCTTGCCTTTCTGCCCCCTGACTCCTAAATTCGACATGGGTAATGGAGGCAGTGACGGTTTATGAAAAATGCCATACATCATCTCTCTTCGCCGCTTAATCGCAAGTCGCTTTCCCTCTCGCGGCGAGGGGCCTGGGGGCAGGTTGCAGTGGCCGCCATGCTCATTACGGTGCTTCCGACCCTGATCCTTGCCTGGGCCTGGAAATCCCATCTGGATGGCACCGCCCTGCCGCCCCTCGCGGCCTGGTGTGTTGGCGGCATTGTCTTCCTCGTTATCATTCTGGGTTACACCCTGTTATTCAAGTATCCGGTAAGTATTGTCCGCCTGCGCCAATATCTGAGCACCATCGCCAACGGCGGTATTCCCGGGCAGGTGACCTTGTCGCAGGATGAGGATGATCTGGCGGCCGTGCAGCATTATATGGAGCGGATTGTGACGATGGCCGAGGATCGCATTCAGATGATTGAAAAACGCCATGAAGTTGAGCTCGGGGCCGAGCGCCAGCGCGTGATGATCGAAAGTCTGGGCGCCATGTGCCACCATGTGGGCCAGCCTGCCACGGTGATGAGCATGTGTCTCTATCGCCTGAAAAACAACCCGCCACCCGGCGAGGTCCCTGTGATTCTGACAGAATGCGAAGCCGCGTTTGACTCCATGACGGAAATCCTTGATCAGTTGCGGACCACTTCGCAGTACGCGTCCGAACCTTATCTGCAGCCCGCCAAGAACCCCAACGGCACCCCGGGCAAACCTGGCGCCCGGATCATCAAGGTCTGACCTCACTGAATCAGCGTCATCACCACCATGAGGATGCTGATGGAGGCGGTGATGATGGCGCCCGCCCAGGCGACGATATTGAACCACCGGCTGTTGGTGTGGGCGCCCATGATCGACTTGTCGCTGGTAATGCGCAGCATGAAGAAGATGATCACCGGCAGCAGGATCCCGTTCACCACCTGCGAGAAGATCATAATGGGGATCAGCATGGCTTTGCTGGACGCCAGGGCCACCGCCGCCCCTGCAAACAACACGATCGTATAGAGGGAATAATAATGCGGGGCTTCCGTGAATTTCCGGTTCACGCCGCGTTCCCAACCCATGGCCTCGCAGATGCTGGTGGCGGTGGAGATGGGCAAAATCGCCGCCCCGAACAGGGACGCACTCATGAGTCCGAAGGCGAACAGCCCGGCACAGTAACGGCCCGCCACCGGCTTCAAGGCCATGGCCGCATCCCCCGCATCAGCGATCTGGATGCCGCTGCGATGCAGCGTGGCCGCACAGGCCAGCATAATGAAATAACAGACAATCGTCACCACGATGGCGCCCGCCACCGTGTCCCACTGCGAGTACCGGTAGTGCTTGAGCGGGATGCCTTTTTCCACCACGCTGGCCTGCTGGTAGAACTGCATCCAGGGCGCGATGGTGGTTCCCACAATGCCGACAATCATGTAAAGGGTCGACGAATCCCACTGGGCATTCGGTTTGATGCTGCCCTGGAGCGCCTGCCCCCAGTCCGGCCCCGCCAGGAAGCCTGATATCAAGTAGGATACATAGAAGACACAGGCGATAAAGAACACCCGTTCAATCGTGCGGTAGGAGCCCTTGATGACCATGTGCCACAGAAGGAAGGCCCCCACGGGGACCGCCCACCAGCGGTGAAGGCCGAAAATCTCGGCGCTGGCCGCCAAGCCGGCGAAATCGGCGACCACATTGCCGAGGTTGGTGAAAAACAGGGCGATCATGAGGTAGAAGGAGATCCCCAGCCCGAACCGTTCGCGGATCAGCGCTGACAGCCCTTTGCCGGTGACCACGCCCATCCGGCTACACATTTCCTGTACCAGTACCAGCAGGAAGCAGGTGGGGGCCAGCACCCATAACAGCGAGTACCCGTATTTGGCGCCGGCCACCGAGTAGGTGGCGATCCCGCCCGCATCATTATCCACATTGGCGGTGATGATTCCAGGCCCCACGACCAGAGCGAAGAGAGCCAGATGCGCTTTCCATTTTTTAAAACGGTCCATAAGTAACTCGTCAATCGTTTAAAAATTCGGCCAGATGAGACAGGACGCTGTCGTAGCGGACGACCCCTTGCAGAATGCCTTCGGCGTTTACGACGGGAACCGCCTGGAACCCGTATTTGGCAAATTCCCGGGCGACATCCTTCAGCCGGGTTTCGGGGGCTACCGTAATGAGTTCATGGGAAATCAGGCTTTCCAGCGTCGCGGCCGGCGGGGCCCGGAATAATTCCCGCAGGCTGAGTACGCCTTTCAGCGTCCGGCTTTCATCGACGATGTAGATGAGGTTGTAGACCTCGACTTCTTCTGTCAGCTTGGGGATGCGCTCCAGAAGGGAGGCGACCGTGGTATCGGGATGCGCTTCAATGCAGCTGGGATCCATGACGCCGCCCGCACTCTCCTCCTTGTGGGAGAGCAGGGTTTTGACTTCAGAGGCGGCTTCGCCTTCCATGCGGTTGATGATGTTCTGGGCGTCCGGTCCGAGGTCACGTAAGACCTCGGCCGCCTCATCAGGAGGCATCTCCTCGAGAATGTCCGCCACACGCCCGGGTTCGCCATGGGAGACCAGGGTCCGTTGGAACTCGGGCTCAACCTCTTCCAGCGCATCGGCGGCCGTTTCGACGGTCATGGAATTGAAGAGGGCCTGCCGGTCTTTGACCCCCAGTTGCTCCAGGATGTCGGCCAGTTCCGCCGGATGAATATCAGCCAGCTGGTCGGAGAGCTTGTCGACCCGGAGTCCGCCCGGAACCCCGCCGGGTGACATCACTTGGATATTACGCCAGGTGACAAAGCTATCCTTGATGGTGTAGTCAAAAAGCCATTGGGCCATGAAATTGACAGGGCGTTCAAACCTGAGCCGGCGGAGAATGCCGCGCAATCCGATTTCCACATGTCCGAAGATCAACTTATTGTCGGAATAAATCAGGTGGACGTCGTTGACCCGTACCACCTGGGCTCCGGACACATCCACGACCTGGTCATCCAGCACATCCCGCCGTGCCCAGAAATCAGCGGTTGGGGCCGGTTCAGTGGTCCGGCGAACGACCGTCTCCGTTGCGGTCATGGACAGGACGGCGTTCCAGGTTAAAAAGGTGTGGAGGCGTCCCTTTTGGGGCGTTAACTCCAGTGCGTTGGCCAGCGGGTAGGCGGTGGCCGTCGAGCCGCCGATGTCATACAGGCGGGCGAACGGACGGGCCTCGTCTTCATAACGCACCGGGCATCCAAGTAAGTCCGAAAGATTATAGAAAACGACCACAGGCAGGGCACTATCGGCGGGAAGGCCTCTGTTTTGTGCTCCGCCTGCGATCAAATTCGGGATAATGGTCTGAGATTTTTCCATAAACAATGAAGGTGAGATGCTACGTGAGTGGATAGGGTGAAACAAGCGCAAAGTCATGATGTTACTCACTTGAAAAGGCGAAA
Source organism: bacterium (assembly GCA_037128595.1). Lineage (NCBI taxonomy): Bacteria > bacterium. Next base: position 74,653 of record JBAXWB010000025.1, on the reverse strand, counting down.
ATCACGGGAGCTCTGACAGAATGAACAAAATGAACAAAATAATTATTTTAAACACAAAGTAAGGGATTTCTTCCCATTTTAAACATTTTGTAGATTCTGTCTAAAAATCCTGATGAGGCTGTCTGTTTCCTGGAGTTGCAAAAGGTGGCTGGACATTATAGAAGACCTTGATGATAGCCTTGGTTGAACAATTTCTGGACCACATTTCGTTTGAATGCGGCTTAAGCCCGAAAACGCGCGAAGCATACGGGCATGATCTGTGTGATTTCTCCCGATTTTCCCAGACGGCCGGCATTCATACCCCGCGGGAGGTGACACGCAAACTTCTGCTGGGCTACCTTGAACATGAGCGTGACCGCGGGCTCGCCATGAATTCCATTGCCCGCCGCCTGGTGGCGATCAAGGTGTTTTTCCGCTACCTCGTTCAGGAGGGGTTGATTGAAAAAGACGTGACCGCAGTCATGGAGTCGCCCCGGCTCTGGAAAGTTCTGCCCTCGACGTTATCCATCAAGGAGGTGGATGCCCTGCTGAAGGCCGTGATCGGGGATGATCCGCATGCCATCCGGGACCGGGCCATGATGGAGCTGCTCTATGCCTCCGGGCTGCGGGTATCGGAGTTGACCCATCTGACGCTGGAGGATTTGCACCTCGAGAGTGGCTATCTCCGCTGTCTGGGGAAGGGGAACAAGATGCGGGTGACCCCTGTGGGCGGGACGGCGCGGGCGGCCATTGAACGGTATTTCCGGGAGGTGCGCCCGAAACTGGCCAAAAATCCGGCGGTACGTCAGGTCTTTCTGACGCGGCGGGGCACGGGCTTCAGTCGCAAGACCATCTGGAAACAAATCAAACTGTTTGCAAAGCGGGCCGGAATCACCAAGGAGGTGTCGCCCCATACGCTGCGGCACTCCTTTGCCACACATTTGCTGGCCAACGGCGCGCCATTGCGTATGATTCAGGAAATGTTGGGGCATGCGGATATTGCGACGACCCAGGTGTATACGCATGTGGACCAGAACCGGCTGAAATCCGTGCATCAGCAGTTTCACCCGCGGGCGTAAGAAAGAGAGAGGTTATGATATTAGGCTTAAGACGACCGAATCCTTATCGTGAGCTGGAAAAGCGGTTGGGCTATAAATTCAGCAATCGGGACCTGCTTGAGATGGCGTTGCTCCATCGTTCCTACCGCTATGAGGTGAAGGATGTGGCGACGGATAACCAGCGGCTCGAGTTCCTGGGCGATGCGGTGGCGGGGTTCCTGGTGGCTGCTCAACTCTACCGGATCGATTGTGATGGCGATGAGGGGATCCTCACGGAGCTGCGGAGCCGGGTGACCAGCGGCAAGGCCATGGCGAATGTGGCCCGCGATATCCAGCTGGGTGATTTCATGCGTCTGGGGAAAGGGGAGGAAATGGCCGGGGGGCGTAAGCGCGAGGCCCTCCTGGCGGATGGCCTGGAGGCGGTGATTGGTGCCGCCTACCTGGATGGCGGCGTCAAGGCCGCCGAAAAAATAGTCGCCAGGTTGCTGATCCCCTTGCTGGGCGAGAAGCCGAGTGACGAATGGATGGCCAATCCCAAAGGGAAGTTACAGGAACTCTCCCAGGGCCTTTACAATTGCGGGCCCGAGTACAAGTGCATTTCCGACGAGGGGCCGCCACACCGCAAAGTGTTCGTGGTGGAGGCGATTGTCGGGGGCGCCCGGCTGGGGCAGGGAACCGGTTCCAGCAAGCGGGTCGCCGAGACCGAGGCCGCCATCGTGGGCGTCCGCAAACTGCTGGCGGGACGGTAGCCGCCGGTGGAGGGCGCCGCTCTGTCCTGCTCCTTACACGTAAATACAAGAAGACTTCACCACTAATTTAAGAAATGAAAGAAAGTCAAAAGCGCCCAAAATGTTTGGCGATTTGTCATGTCTGGCTTGGCGCGATATGGGCATGGCCGTTTCCCCTGTAACGAGCCAGCCACGAAAAATCGCCAAACGGGTTTCCCCGGACATCAGGGGAAATGAAGAATCTCAAGGGCGAGATCTCGCTATGATTCTTTAATGTCCCCGGGAAAACCGTTGCGGGATTTTTAATTCTGGGAAGACCATAACGCGTTCCCGTTTAACCCGACAGAAAGAGCGCCCCGAATTAATAATGCCGCAACATTTTGGATTTCTTCGGTTGAATCTGAATTTATTTCATTTCTTGAATTAGTGGTGAAGTCTTCTTCTTAAATCCGTGTAAGGAGCAGACTCGGTCGGCGCCACGTTACGAAGGTTTTGACAGAGCAAAACCCTCCATTGTTTATTTCCCCTTCAGGGTGGAGGCCGCCCCTCTCAGCATTCGCTCGGTGGTTTCCCAGCCGACGCATTCGTCGGTCACGGAAACGCCGTATCGCAGGTCGGCGGGGTCTTTCGGGATGGGCTGGCTCCCTTCGCCCAGGTTGCTTTCGACCAGCATGCCGATAATGGACTGATTCCCGCCATGGCGCTGCGCCAATACCGAATCCCAGACTTTTTCCTGGGCTGCAAAACTTTTTCCGGAATTGCCGTGACTGCAGTCCACCATGAGCTTGGGGGGAAGTCCCCCGGCGGTCATGCGTTCACAGGCGTCGCGGATCCCTTCGGCCTGGTAATTCGGGCCCGATTTGGCGCCGCGCAGGATCAGATGCCCGCATTCATTGCCCTTGGTCCGGACGATGGCAATGTGCCCATCCTCGTCGATACCAAGGAAGCTATGGGGATGGCGCGCCGCTTCCATGGCGTCAACCGCCACCTGCACATTGCCGTCGGTCCGGTTTTTGAAGCCGATCGGCATGGAGAGGCCGCTGGCCATCTGGCGGTGGGTCTGGGATTCCGTGGTGCGGGCGCCGATGGCCACCCAGCTGACCAGATCTGCGGTATACTGGGGTACGATCGGGTCCAGCATTTCCGTGGCCGTGGGCAGGCCCATCTCATTGATTTTTAACAGCATGCGCCGGGCCACGCGCAGGCCACAGGCAATATCTGCGGAGCCATCCATGTGCGGGTCATAGATCAGGCCCTTCCAGCCGATGGTGGTTCGCGGCTTCTCAAAGTAAACCCGCATGAGAATGAAGAGCTCCTTCTCGAGTTCCCGCCGGAGAGCCGCGAGCCGGGCGGCATAGTCCAGGGCGGCCACCGGGTCGTGGATGGAGCAGGGGCCGATCACCACGAGCAGGCGCGGGTCGGTTCCCGCCAGAATGTCCCGGATCGTCTGGCGTGCGGCGAGCACGTTACTGAGCACGGAGGGAGACGCCTCCAGTTCCTGCTTGAGGATGCGGGGCGTGATCAGCGGAATCAGTTCCAGCACGTTGAGGTTTTCGGTCTTGGGGGGCATAGGCGTTCTCACATCTCGTGAAGGGTGGCGTCGCGTTTCGGGGCTGGGCGTGGCATTCCTTTGGTGGAACCCTTTTTGTCTTTGTCGGGCATGATGAAGGGATCTTCCTTTTCCAGGCGGTCACCCAGTTCGGCTTCGATCTCGTCAGGGCTTTCGCCGGCTTCCAGGCGGTTCAACGCCTCCTGCATTCCTGAGCCGAGTTTCATGCCGGTCATTTCGGAGAATTTTCGCATGAGGTTGGCCGCCTGTCGGGGATCCTCCTCACTCATGCCGTCCGCCTCGCGGGCCAGGGCATCCATGGCCCGCTCCATTTTGGACTCATCCATCGCCATTTCCGGCTCACCCCCCGCCGGGGCTTCCTTGGCCCGGCCGGTGTGGGCGAATACCGAAATCTGCTTGTCGAGTTTGATCCGCTTGCAGTGGGGACAATGGGGCCGCTTGTCGGGCTGGATGCTGCGCGACAGGAAGTTGTAGATCGTATTGCACTTATGGCAGTAAAATTCGTAAATGGGCATAATAGTCTCTCCCGTTCGCTTCTGAAATTAAGGGGACACCCCGCGGATGTCAATACCGCCTACGAGGGAAGTCTTTTCTTTACATTAGGACGGTGGAAGTGTCTAATAAATGGGTAGTTATGCCTTTTTTGCGGTAAACGCGAACCTTTCTCTTCCACACATCCGGAGGTGAGAACTGATATATTCCGGATGATAAAAGAGAGATCGAGCCTTATGCCTAACCAGAAACCCGCCGCCCCCCATGTCCCCCATCAACACCCGCCCGTAGCCCATAGCCCCCATTCGGTGCCGGCCCATCGGCCGCCGGCCAGTTCCCCTGCGAGCGTCGCGGATGTGTTTACCACGTTGATTCCTGAACTGCAGCGGGCCGTCGCCGAGGAGGGGTATACCATTCCCACGCCCATCCAGGCGGCTACGATCCCGCACCTGCTGGCCGGACGTGACCTGTTGGGGTGTGCCCAGACGGGAACCGGCAAGACCGCAGCGTTCACCCTGCCGATCCTCCAGTATCTGACCCAACACAAGCGCGTGCCTTCCCGCGGGCGGCCCCGGGTGTTGATCCTGGGCCCTACCCGTGAACTGGTCGCCCAGATCGGGGATAGCATCCGGACCTATGGCCGGCATGTGAATGTGACGCACACCACCATTTTCGGCGGGGTGGGTCAGCAGCCGCAGGTGGTGGCGGTCAACCGCGGCGTCGATATTGTGGCCGCCACACCGGGCCGCCTGCTGGATCTGATGCAACAGGGGCATGTCCGCCTCGATCAGGTCGAGGTCTTTGTCCTCGATGAGGCTGACCGGATGTTGGATATGGGCTTTATCCGCGACATCCGCCAGATCTTGAACGCCTTGCCGAAGAAACGCCACACACTCTTTTTCTCCGCGACCATGGCCAAGGAGGTCGTGGAACTCGCCCGTACCATGGTGCATGATCCCATTCATGTCACCATCACTCCGGGACAGCCGACCGTCGAGAAGATTGACCAGAAAGTGCTTTTTGTGGACAAGGGGCACAAGGACTCCCTACTGGCTTCTCTCTTGAAGGATCCCTCGATCAACCGCGTGATTGTCTTTGTGCAGATGAAACATGCCGCCGACAAAGTGGTGCAAAAACTGATGATGAATGGCATTTCGACCGAGGCGATTCACGGGAACAAGAGCCAGAGTGCGCGTACCAGGGCACTGGCGGGGTTCAAGGCGGGGAAAGTCCGCGTGCTGGTGGCGACGGATATCGCGGCCCGCGGGTTGGATGTGGATGATATCACCCACGTCGTCAATTATGATCTTCCCATTGAGCCGGAGACCTATGTCCATCGTATCGGCAGAACGGCCCGGGCCGGCGCCTCGGGGGATGCCGTCTCCTTCTGCGCGGCCGAGGATCGTGAATTTCTTCGCGCCATTGAACGCTTGATCCGCAAAGCCATTCCGGTGGATACGGCTCATGAATATCATTCCGAGACGGCCAGGAATGCGACGGGCGCCAACGCGCGCCCCCCGCCGCGTCGCCAAATGCGCGGCGGTGGTGGTGGACGGCAAGGGGGCCGTCCCTCCGGAAACCGGAGACGGTAGGACGAGGTGAGGTTGTTTTAATGGAGGGCGCCGCTCTGTCGGCGCCGGGATAGGCCCAGTAGGTTTTGACGGAGCAAAACCCTCCATTGAGGAAAGGGTCGTTTTGTATGAGAAAATACATTGTACCTAGTCTCCTGGTTATCTGCATGCTGCTGGTGGCCTTCTGGCTGGTGGCGGGGCGGCTCAGCGACAAGCCATTCAAGGCGTTTAACCTGACGGGGGCGGAATTTGCGGGGTTCACCCCGACGGTCGCGGGAATGACCTTGCGGGCCGTGCCGGTAGCGGTCCGGGATGAGGCTGAGCCCAATGTGGCGGCCTACCTCGCCGAATGTGAAGGTTCCCCCTTGGGGTTCGGATTTCGGCTGGTGCATGGGTACAACATGCCCATGTGCATGAAGATCAAGGGCTACCGCGTTGAGGAAGTTGCCAAGTTCCCGAGTTCTCAAGTTGCCAAGGAAATAGCCCCAAGCAACTCAACAACTCAACAACTCAACAACTTAGTCCCCCGGGGCTTGCCCATCCAGATCTGGCGGGTGATTTCGTCAACAGGTGATACCTCCATCTGGGTGACCACGATGATCCGGTCCGGTGATTTTGCGGTTACCCCGGTGGATGTCTGCTCCATGGCCTTTCCCCGCGTGGATATTCCGGATGATCCGAATTGGGTCCCCCAGGGATTCCAGTTGGCGGACCTCAAGCATCCGCTGCAGTCGGCCCGGTTGTATCTCCGGGCCAGATGGAACGCCTCCCGTACTGACCCGCTGACTTTTCTGCGTCTCCGCCAACCCGCCTGGGCCAATGAAGAACTCCTGACCTATGTGTCCCGGAGTCTCGCCCTGCCTGTCACGCCGGAGAATGAAGCGATGGTGGTCCGCCGCGTGGTGGCCAGTCATGCGGCGGTGTTAAAGGAGCTTCAACAGTGGCGCGGTGCGTCAACGAAAGGAACGACTCATGAGTAATGCCTATTATATCAACTTGAAGAAGGTCCCGGCTGAATTGAGGGAGGGCTTGAAGCGCGTCAGTCGTGTGGCCGCCCTGGATTTCGAGGATCAGCGTTTGCCGGAAATTACATTTTCGCCGGGAGCGGCCGGCGTCCGCGTCACGGGCGGCGCGCCCGTGATTAAAGTCGGGTATGGTGAGCGGAATGATGCCTTCCGGGCGCTCGGTCTGATCCGGGCCAGGTCCGGGAAGGCGACGGCCAGTCTGGATATTACGGAGACCCGGAAAATCCAAAAGACGTCGGTGATGGTGGACGTGTCGCGTAACGCGGTACTCAATGGTGCCGCGATGGAAGAGTGGCTGGTATTCATGGCGTTGGCAGGCCTCAATGGGTTCATGTTCTACACGGAGGACACGTTCAAGGTCCCCGGTGAGCCGTTGTTCGGTTATATGCGCGGCGCCTACAGCGAAAAGGAACTCAAGGGATTCGACCACATCGCCGACAGCCTCGGGATCGAGATGATCCCCTGTATCCAGACGCTGGCCCATCTTCAACGCATTCTCTGCTATGGCGCGTATTCCAAGATCAAGGACACGGAGTCGGTGATGCTGTGTGGTGAGGAGGAAACCTACCGGTTTATTGAGAAAATGATCAAGGCCGCGGTGGCGCCCTATAAATCCAAGCGGATTCATATCGGAATGGATGAAGCCTGGGATATCGGGCGCGGGGTTCACTTGAGCCGGAACGGGTATGAGCCGCCCTTCGAGATCATCAGCAAACACTTTAAAAAAGTGATGGAGATCTGCCGCAAGCTGGAGGTGAAGCCCATGATGTGGAGCGACATGTTCTTCCGGGTGCTGTCCAAGCGGCATGATTACTATGACACCTCGATCCAGGTGACCCCTGCGATCAAAAAAGCCATTCCCGTGGACGTCGATCAGGTCTATTGGGATTACTACCATTTCAAAGCTGACGACTATGATGCCATGATTGACAAGCATGTCGAGATGGGGCGGGTGCCGATTGTGGCCCCGGGCGCGCAGACCTGGAACCGGTTCTGGGCTGCCTATGAGTACGCCGAGAAAACCATGGCCGCCTGTTATGAGTCGTCCATCAAGAAGGGCGTTAAGGAGATCATTGTCACCCTATGGGGTGATGACGGCACCGAATGCGACTTCATTTCCAGCTGGCCGTTGCTCCAATACGCGGCGGATATGAGTTTTTCGGGCGACACGTCCCTGGCCACCACGCGTGAAAATATCAAGGGATCGCTCGGTGTGAATTATGATGACTGGCGGGCGGGCGAGCGGATTGACCGCCTGCCGTTCATGAAGAATTACGCGCCCGTTTCCAAGATGCTCCTGTGGGAAGATCCCCTGTATGGCTTGTTCCAGCCGCAATTGGAGGGGCGGAAGCTTAATGGGCATTTCGCCAATGTGGCGGCGGATTTGAAGCCCCGGCTCAGGAATAAGCGCAACGAGCGGCTCAGGCTCCCGTATCTGCTGGCGACGGTCTTGTCGCGCAAGGCGGATCTGCCCGGCCAGCTGCGTGCGGCCTACCTGAAGGGTGATAAGGCGGCGCTGAAGAAATATCTAAAGACGGAGATTCCTCAAATCATCAAGGATATCAAAACGCTGAACGACTATCATCGTGAGGTCTGGTACCGCAACAATAAGCCCTTTGGCTGGGAAATCCTCGAGCGACGTTATGGGGGATTGCTGGGCGTGTTTGAGAATCTCAAGCAGCGACTGGGGGCCTATCTGGACGGACAGGTTGACCGGCTTGAGGAACTTGATGAGAAGCGGGTCAAGATATGGGATAATACGGCCGCCCAGCTGCCGCAGTCTGGCGCCTTGCGGTTGCAGAGCAATGGCCACATCTACCATTGAGCCCGATTATTTCTTGCGTCGGGTCCGGTATGGGGCGGGGGCATCAGCGGCCTTCAGGGCCCCATACTGAGTCCTGCCATGCGATGATAAATTGGTGACGATCAAGTCGAGGCCCTTGGACGGGTCCAGCCCGAGCGCGAAGCAGAGATTGACGAAATCAATGATCTCAAGGCGGCGCTCCCCGTTCTCGGTTTTGGCCACCCAGGAATGTGAAACCCCCAGCCGGGCGGCAATCGTTCGCATGGGTAGGTTTCGGGCTGCGCGATTGGTTCGTAGCCAATTCCGCAGAGCATCCCGGGCTTCGCTTTGGAGTATCGTGTCCATGAATTGCCGGATAAGATACAGCATCTTGCACATATTATCCAAAATGGAAACATAGAGATACTGTTGTAAGTCTTTGCCCTGCAATAAAATAAGAAAATTAAGACACAAATGATTTGTTCCCATAACAGGAACATATTTTGAGAATCACAAATGGAGGGCGCCGCGCTGTCGGCGCCATGAGAAATAGGTTTTGACGAAGCAAAACCCTCCATTTCAGGAAATGAACGGAGATATCTGAAATGCTCGGTTGGTGTCGCTTAAGCCGGAAGCGTGGTCAGGAAATCCCCTAGCAGTTCCTTGCGCCAGCCGCGGAGAAGCCGGTTGCTTCCGGGCAAGGCATTGGGTCCGTCATGCAACAGCATCATGACATCATTCTTGGTACTGACCAATCGGGCATCCACCTGCCGGGCTTCAGCGTATTTGCGGATGCTCTCGACGGTTGCCGAGATCCGTTCCTTGCCGAGCTTGCGTTCGTCCGGGCCGGCCGCAGATGCGGGGCACTCCGATTCGGGTCGGGCTAATCCGCGGGACACCGCGGCCAGTAGGGCCTCACTGTACTGCTGTTCGGTGCGACGCCGGAGGTCACGGCATTTCTCGAAGTCGGCGGCAAGGACCGGGAGTACACAGGCAACGGATAACAGTTCGGCATCGTCCACCACATGCTGACGTGGCAGGTCGAGCCGTTTGGCTTCCTCCTCACGCCAGGCGGCCAGTTCCTGCAACACGGCCAGGCTGCGGGGGCTCAAGCGTCCCCCTCCCCGGATCCGGCGATAGGATTCCAGCGGACTCCGCTCTTCGGTCAAGGTGGGTTCATTGAGGAGGGTGAGCTCTTCGTTCAGCCAGGCTTCAACGCCTGCTTCACGTGCTTTTGCGCGGAGGAGGGCGGCGGCCCGGGGGAGATAGCGGACATCATCCGCGGCATAGTCCAATTGCTCGCCGGATAAGGGGCGGGCCATCCAGTCGGCCCGGGTATGCCCCTTGGGCAATTGGATGTCCAGAAGACTCACCAGTAAATTCTGGAGTGAGATCTCGCTGCTGAGCCCGGCAAACCCCGCCGTCATGCGGGTGTCGAAGATATTCCGGGGAATCGCGCCGGTGGCGCGCCGCAGAATCATCAGGTCTTGGGGGGCATCGTGCAGGATTTTTTCGACATGGGGGTTGCTGAGGATTTCCCCAAGCGGGGCCAGGTCCGGTAAAGCGACGGTATCAATGAGAAAGCAGGTGCCATCGTGAGTCCCGCATTGGATCAGTCCGAGCCGGGCATAAAACGTGCGTTCCCAGACAAACTCAGTGTCCACCGCTACGCAGGGGTCGCCCGCCAAACGGTCAACAAGTGCTTGCAGCGCGGAGGGGGTGTCAATCATCGTGTAGTCAGCATTCATCCATTAATGATATCAGGCTTTCGGGCTTATGACTTCTGAATTCTCACTTTTCGTCGCCCGCCATGGTGCTGGCATTTTTTGTTTACCTTCTCATGGCAGTCATTTATAATGCTTGCCATGAAAACACTAGGTATCACTCGATTATTGGCATTGGCGTTTCTTGTTTGCGTGATGGTCCAGGTTTCTTTTGCCGGGAATGAGAGGCCGGGCAACATCCGGGTGCTGGATGTCAGCGGTGATGTATCCTTCTCGCCGACCACTGGCGGCGCACCGCAGCCACTCGGCAAAGGGGTCTTTGTCCACCAGGGCCAGATCATCAAGACCGGTAAGGGGGCAAAGGCACTCCTGCTCATGTCAAACGGGACCCAGCTATCGGTCGATCAGAACACCACGTTTCACGTGGTCAAATTTCTCCAAACCCCGTTCGATTCAAGCAAGGTATCTTTCCGGGATTTGAAGGCTGAACCCTCCACGTCCCAGACAAGGATTTCTGTCACACAGGGGAGCATTATCGCGGATGTTGCGAAACTGGCGAAAGGATCCACCTTCAAAATCGGAACGCCAGCGGGAGACGCGTCGATTCACGGAACCCTCATCCAGGTGACCGTCAATACCACGGCCGGAGGATCAGTCAGTGTCACCATTAACCTGCCCCAAGGTCTGTCGGATTTTGCCGCGACCAATGGACAGCAGGTCACCCTGGCAAACGGACAAACCGTTACAGTCAGCGCGAATCCTGTAACCGGAACCCTGTTGATCAGCGGTGTCAGCCCCTTGAATGCCCAGACCATACAGCAGATTCAAGCTCTGACCGAGCAAGTAGCGGCACAAATCCCCGCCCAGCAAGCCTTTGAAGGCGTCAGTGGCACCGCCCCCGAACAGCTTGGGACAGGTGAGCCACAGCAAGGTCCCGACTCAGCCGGAGCCTTGGGTGGAGATCAAGGTGCCGGAGATGTCGGTACCGCACCTGGTGGCGGTTATAACAATCCCGCCGCGCCCTCCTCGGCTAGCGTGCCGCCCCCGGTTGCACAGCTCTACAAGCCACAGCAGCCGCAGCCACGCCGGGACCCTTTCCCTTCCGCGCCTTAAAGTTTGGGGCTTCCGGGTAGAGTGAGTAGCTAGTCCCTGGAGTTTAAGGAGAACCCTATGACACAGCTCGCCGAAACACGGAGTATGGCTCTTTTCTGTGACTTCGAAAATATCGCACTGGGCGTGCGTGACGCGAATTATCCGCCCTTTGATATCGGCAAGGTACTTGAGCGGCTCCTGCTCAAGGGGAATATTGTGGTCAAAAAAGCGTACTGTGATTGGAGCCGGTACAAGGAATTCAAGGCTCAGATGCATGAGGCCTCCTTTGAGCTGATTGAAATTCCGCATGTCCGCCAGTCGGGGAAAAATTCCGCTGACATCCGGCTGGTCGTGGATGCGCTCGACCTGTGCTACACCAAGAGCCATGTGGATACCTTTGTCATCATCAGCGGGGATTCCGACTTCTCCCCGCTGGTCAGCAAGTTGCGTGAAAATGACAAGACGGTAATCGGGGTGGGGGCGAAGAACTCAACCTCGGAGCTGCTGATTGCCAACTGCGATGAATTCATCTATTACGACGATCTGGTACGCCGCGCCCTGCCGCGTCCCCGGGTGGTTCGGAAGCCGGTACGGGCGGACGCCCCGGCGGCGAAGGCCACCGTTGCGGTCTCAAAGGAGACTAAAGACAAGAAGGAGGAGGCGTTTGACCTGCTAGTGGAAACCTATGAGGCCCTGCTGGAGGAACGCGGCGAAGGGGAGAAGATCTGGGGCTCCATGATCAAGCAGACCCTGCGTCGCCGCAAGCCCGGCTTCAGTGAGTCATACTTCGGGTTCCGCTCCTTCAATCAACTCCTGGACGAGGCCCGGGACCGGGGTATCTTTGACCTTGAGCGTGATGAAAAATCCGGCGGCTATGTGATCAAAAGTCTGCGCACCCCCTGAGGAACTCGGCTCAGCCGGAGGCTTCGCCCTACCTAATGAAGCCTTGAATTTCCAGGTAGGGCGAGGCGTCCCTGCCGAGCCGTCCTCGACGGGGCTTAATGCCTTCCCTGCATGACTTAATCCGATTCCTCTCGCTTGTTTGAATCAAAAAACGGTATCCTTTAAAAATATGGATACAAAGATTGAGACCGCACTAAAGCCTACCTTCGCAGCCCTCGGGCTATCTCCCGCCATTCTTAAAGCCGTTGAGGCGCTTGGATTTGAACAGCCCTCACCGATTCAGGCGGCCGCCATTCCTGTCCTCATGGCCGGAAATGACGTGGTCGGTCAGTCTCAGACCGGGTCGGGGAAAACCGCGGCCTTCGCCATTCCTGCCATTGAAAAGGTCGATGCCGCCAACCGCGCGGTTCAAGTGCTGATTCTCTGCCCCACCCGCGAACTGGCCACTCAGGTGGCCGAAGAGGTCCACAAGCTTTCCATTCACAAGCGCGGAGTGCATTCGGTGCCCATTTACGGCGGAGCCTCCTATGACCGCCAGTTGTTTGAATTGCGGAAAGGCGTTCAGATCGTTATCGGGACCCCCGGCCGGGTGCTGGATCACATCGAGCGCGGCACCCTGAAGCTGGATCAGGTGAGCATGGTCATCCTGGATGAGGCGGACCGGATGCTGGATATGGGCTTCCGCGATGACATCGGGAAAATCCTGGACTCCACCCCGTCCGAACGCCAGACCGTGTTCTTTTCCGCGACCATGTCGCCGCCCATTCGCGAACTCATCAAGCGGTATTCGCGGGATCCCAAGCCCATCCGGATGGAGCAGAAGACGGCCACGGTGTCCACGGTGGAACAATGGTATTACGAGGTCCAGCATGTCCATAAGGTGGCGGCGTTGCTGCGCCTGATTGACTTTCATGGGTTCCGCCTCGGCATCATCTTCTGCAATACCCAGCGTATGGTGGATGAACTGACCGACACGCTACTGGCCCAGGGCTTTTCTGCGGACCGGCTGCATGGCGGCATCCCGCAGGTCCAGCGCACGCGTGTGATGAATAAGTTCAAGAAGTGCGAGTTTGAATTCCTGGTGGCCACTGATGTGGCTGCCCGCGGGATCGATGTCGATGATCTGGAGGTCGTGGTCAATTACGATATCCCCTATGATGCCGAGGACTATGTGCACCGGATCGGTCGAACCGGGCGTGCCGGCAAGCGCGGTATGGCGCTGACCTTCGTCTCCGGCCGCGACATTTACAAGCTTCCCTTCATTGAGCGGTTTACCCGCACCCGCATTCTCCGCGGCAAGATGCCCACCATGGGTGAGGTTGAAGAAAAGCGCACCGATGTCCTGATTGAAAAGGTCCGCAATGTATTGCGCGAGAATGCGTTTGCCGTGCAAATGCCGCTGGTGGACCGTTTGCTCGAGGAGGGCTTCTCCTCTACCGATATCGCCGCCGCCTTATTTGTCATGGCGACGGGGGGAGGGGGCGACAGTGACGCCGCGCCCGCCAGCAAGACGGCACCGGCTGAAGTCAAGCCTGCCCCGCGGCCGACGATGACTCCTCCGGTCGTGGCTCCGGTAAGTCCTCGTCCGGTGTTGGCGAAACCCATTCCCGAGATCACCAGTGTGCCCAAAGTGTTACCCAAGGCGGCCCCCAGGGCGGCGCCTGTCGCCATCCCCAGGATTCCGCCGGTGGTGACGCCCAAGGGCGCGCCGGTCGTGGCGGCCAAGAAGCTGCCGAGGCCGGACTCCAAGCCCATGCGCGAACGGCGTGCGGAAGCCGCCCAGGCGGTCGCCAGTCAGGAAGAGGCTATTCCGGTTTTGCGCCTGGCGCCGCGGGGAAGCCAGTGGGTCAGGTTGAGTGTGGGTTGGAGCGATAAAATCAACCCCAGGGCGATCGTCAACCTGCTTGAGGCCAAGCTGGGCGTACCGGCCCCGCGGGTGGGGATGATCGAACTGACCCAGACGCAGTCGTTTGCCCAGGTTGGAAAAGAACATCTGGCGCCTCTTGAAAACGGCCCGTTGACCGTGGATTCCGAATTCGGCGAACTCTCCCTTTCGCTGCTTCCCGAGAAGCACACGTCGGATGTCAAAGGAAAGCCGCGCAAGTCAGTTGACAGTGAGCAGTAAGCAGTAAGCAGTAAGCAGTAAACAGTAGGCAGTAAGCAGTAAACAGTGGGCAGTGGGCAGTAACCAGTCGGCAGTGGGTAGAGTATTTACTGCTTACTGCCTGCTGCCCACTGCTTACTGATTTCCCTGGCCGCAATTTCATTTCCGCGGGCATTCCAGTGGCGGTCGGTTTTCAGATAACAGGCCTGCCAGCCTTCTGGCGTGGCCCGGATGGCCGGCATCAGGTCCAGATAGTGCATTCCGAGTGTCTTGCATAGCGTCTGCATTTTTGCGGGAAGGGGCGCCGGCCCCTGTTTCTCCGTGCGTTGAATGTCGGTGTCACAGGGAATGGTCAGGACCAGAACAGGAAGGGTGGGCGCGGCCATCCGGAATTCCTGGAGCACTTTTTCCAGGCGATCCCATTGGGCGGGCGTAAAGTCGAAATACCCTGCATAGTTGGCCGGAAGCGTTGCCTGTTGGTGTCGTGAGAGGCTCTTGAAATGCTTGATCACATTGCCGGTATAGGTGAGATTCAGCAGGATTTGTTCCAGGAGTTTTGAGCCGGGCGAGGGAAGCGTCGGATGGGTCACGATCAATTTGTAATCGGGTTTGGTGCCTGTGAAAAAGGGGCGGATCCGGTCCGCATGCATGACCCGGCCATACTCATAATCGTCATCCAGGAAGTCATTGTCGGGCAGGATGGCGATGATCAGGGCCTCATGCTCGAATGATTTAGCCAGGTGATTGTACAGCATCAGGTACTGGGTGGGGCCAAACGAGCCCGAAGTGCCGAAGTTCAGATATTCAAGGCCGGTCGACGCTTCGAGCCGGTCACTCATCCGGTTCTCTGTGGCAACCCCCCAGCCCTCGACAAAGGAATCGCCCAGGACGATGACGCGCTTTTTGCCGTATGCCTTCAGGTCCCGTTCCTTATCCCGCATCCCCTGGCCGTTCGCGTGATAGGTCAGTTTATAATCCGGGGACACGTGAGTGAAGGACGCGTACGGGTCATGCCAGACCCCGAAGAAGGGATTGCTGTCGGCCCAGAAACGGGAGCCGATATTGCCCAGGCAGTAGGAGGGTTTGGCGATTTTCAGGCGTCCGGTAGCGCAAAGCCAACCCAGGCCGACCTCAAGCAGAACAAAGGTGAGGATCAGGCTGATGGCTAGGCGGAGCAGATGTTTCCAGAGACATTTCATGGGTGCAGGGTAGCGTTTTGCTTGGCTGCCTGGCAAATCCAATAAACAGACAGAACGGACGAAACAGATGGGCAGAGGAGGGGGCTTACCCCTCCTTTCCGCTGACATGGGCGGAACTGAAGGTGGCCATTTCGGTCATCATTTTGAGGGCCGCCTGAATAATGGTCATGGCGAGCGCGCCGCCGGTCCCTTCGCCGAGCCGCATGTTGAGGTCCAGAATGGGTTTGATGCCGATGGCATTCATCACCACCCGGTGTCCGGCCTCTTCCGACAAATGGCTGAAGAAAACATAGTCGGCGGCGGCCGGGTTGAGTTTGATGGCTGCCAGTGCTCCTGCGGTGGAGATAAAGCCGTCCACCACCACAGGCACCCGATGGGCGGCGCCCCCCAGTACCAGACCGGCAATCCCAGCGATCTCAAAGCCTCCGAGTGCGGCCAGGGTGGACAAAGGATCGGCCAGGGAGGCCTGGTTAACGGCAATCGATTTTTCGATCACACTGATCTTGTGCTTAAGCTGGGCGTCATTCACGCCGGTTCCGCGCCCGGTAATGTCGGCTGGCTGCAGGCCCAGATAGGCGGCAAACAGGGCGGTCGCAGGCGTGGTATTGGCAATACCCATTTCCCCGGTCCCCAGCAGGCTGATGCCATCGCGGGCGGCCTGCGCCGCCAGGGCAATGCCCGTTTCCAGGGCCTCAACGGTTTGGGCTTGTGTCATGGCCGGGCCGACGGCCATATTGGCGGTGCCGCGTGCCACCTTGCGTTTGAGCAGGTTCGGATCATCCGCAAAATCGGCGTCGACGCCCATATCCACCACCTTCAGTTCAGCGCCGACGTGCCGGGTAAAGACATTGACCGCTGCACCGCCTGCCAGCATGTTGAAGACCATCTGCGGGGTGACGGCTTTAGGGAACGCCGAGACGCCCTCATCCGCCACGCCGTGATCGCCGGCAAAGCAGTAAACCCGGCATTTCCCGGGACGGGGTTTCACGGTGGCGGTGGCCAGGGCGTAACGCATGGCAATGTCTTCCAGGCGGCCCAGACTGCCTTGAGGTTTGGTCAGATCGTCCAGATGGGCTTGTATCGCCGGGGCAATGGAACGGTTGACGGGGTGAATGGACGCGAGCGTTTGTTTCAGGGTAGTCATCAGTTTTCTCCTTTATGTGAGTGCAAAAAAAACAGGGTTCCGACAGGTCCGTCTTGCGACGGGCCTGTCGGAACCCTTTTCCATCAGATTCCAAGCGGGTTGTGATGCGGCAGGTCTTCTGGCTTTCGGATCATAGCCGGTTTTTCAACCTTCCCGAACTGATACGTATTACCGCTCAGCCCAGTGGTGGGTTTCCCCTGAAAAACCAACTTCTCGATTACAGCGACGGGATCGCCACGGATTCGCACCGTGTTCCGGGATGCCTCATCAACTATTCAAATATCGGGGCGCAAATTAGTTCGTAGAAACGGGCGTGTCAAGCCTTGATGACGTTCTTGGCCGGTTCGGGGTACGCGTTGCGGGTATCCACAATCAGCCTGGCATTCTTTTTGATCATCTTGTAGTCGAAAGACGAATGGTTGGTCGCCAGCAGGATGCAGTCATAGGACGCAATGCTTTTGGGCGTCAGCGCGACGCTTTTCAGATCGAACTTATGTTCCCGCATTTTCGGGAAGGAGGGGAAGTGGGGGTCTGAATAGGCGACTTTAGCACCGCGTTTCCGCAGGAGTTCCATCAGGATGCAGGACGGAGACTCACGGGGGTCATCGACATCCTTTTTATACGCGAGCCCCAGCACCAGGACTTTACTGCTCTTGACCGATTGGCTGCGGTCATTCAAGGCGTCGCTCAGTTTGCCGATCACCCATTCCGGCATGCCGCTGTTGACCTCGCCGGCCAGTTCGATGAAGCGGGTGTGGACTCCGTATTCACGGGCCTTCCAGGTGAGGTAGAACGGGTCGATGGGAATACAGTGCCCGCCGAGTCCGGGGCCGGGCTGGTAAGGGACGAACCCGAAGGGTTTGGTCGCGGCGGCCTTGATCACCTCGTGAATGTCGATGCCCATGCGGTCGGCGACAATCTTCATCTCATTGACCAACCCGATATTGACCGAGCGGTGGATGTTTTCCAGAAGCTTGGTCATTTCGGCCACACGTGTGGAGCTTACCGGGACGACCTGGTCGATAATGGAGCTGTAAAGGGCGACGCCCACGTCGCGGCAGGCCGGAGTAATGCCGCCGCATACCTTCGGAATAGTGCGCGTATTGAATTTCTGGTTACCGGGATCTTCACGTTCGGGGGAGAAGGTGAGGAAATAGTTCTTGCCGACGGTGAAGCCGCGCGCCTGGATGCGGGGGAGCAACTCCTCATCGGTGGTGCCCGGATAGGTGGTGCTTTCGAGGGACATGAGCTGGCCCGCCCGGATGTTGGGGATCAGCGATTCCACGGTTCCGATCACATAGCTCATATCCGGCTCCCGGTGTTCGTCAAGGGGGGTCGGGACGCAGATGATCAGGGCGTCGGCCTCGCTGGCTTCAGCGAAATTCGCGGTGGCCCGGAAGCCCGCCTTGCGTGACCGGTGGATGGCGTCGGCGGGGATATGTTCAATGTAGCTCTTGCCGGCATTGAGCTTGCTGATTTTGCTCTCGTCGATGTCGATTCCGAGGACCTTGAATCCTTCTTCCGCGAAGCGAATCACCAGCGGCAGGCCGACATAGCCCAGTCCAACAATGCCAATCACAGCGGATTTGTTGTTGAGCTTCTCGATCAGGGTCTCTTTATTATTCATGGGTTTTCCTTTTTTATGAAATCGAATGATACTGCCGGTACCAGGTGACAAACTTCGGCAGGCCCTGCGCCAGCGACGTGGTTGGGCGGAAGCCCAGCTTGGCTTCCGCCAGCGTGATGTCGGCATAGGTCGCCGGAACATCGCCCGGCTGCATCGGTAGCAAGTCTATGAGGGGTTTCACCCCGAGGGTGGCCGCCAGGGTGCCAATCATATCCATCAGTTTTTCGGGGTGGTGATTGCCCAGGTTGAGCACTTCGCAGGGCGCCAGGCCCGGGGTGAAGAGGGCTGCCTTCACGCCGGCCACAATGTCGTCGATAAAGGTGAAATCCCGCTGCATATGGCCGTGATTGAAGACCGGGATGGACTTGCCCGCGAGCATGGCCTGGGTGAAGCTCCAGTAGGCCATATCCGGGCGACCCCAGGGGCCATAGACGGTGAAGAACCGAAGGCCGACCGTTTGTAGCCCGTAAAGATGGGTGTAGGTGTGGGCCATGAGTTCGTTGGCTTTTTTGGTGGCAGCATAGAGGCTGACCGGGCAATCCACGGGATCGCTCTCGCTGAAGGGGAGCTTGGTGTTTCCGCCGTAGACGCTTGAACTGGAGGCGTAGACCAGGCGTGGCGTTCTGGCGTGACGGCAGGCTTCCAGGATATTGAGAAACCCTTCGAGGTTTGATTTCTGGTAGGCGGAAGGATTGGTCAGTGAATACCGGACACCTGCTTGAGCGGCGAGATTACAAACGGCATCAAAGTGGTGTTCTTTGAACAGGTGTGTCAGCAGGGCGGAATCACATAAATCGCCCTCGATCCCGGTGTAATTGTAATAGGAGGTTAAGCGGGCGTGCCGGTCGCGCTTGAGTTGGACCGGGTAGTAATCGTTGAAATTATCGAGTCCGACAACGGTGTGTCCTTCCTCCAGAAGGCTATGCGCCAGATGCATCCCGATAAAGCCTGCTGTGCCTGTGACAAATATTTTCATAATCCAGTATGACTGTTTACTTTAATTCCTTAAAACAGGCAACCATCCGTTCGGCGGTATGGCCGTCCCAGAGCGGGGGACGGTGCAACGTTCTGGGCAGGGCGGCGGCCAACCTGAACTCGGCGCGGATTCGCTCGACATCGTTCCCGACCAGGATGCTGACGCCGCCCTGCTCGCGCAGCGTCATCGGGCGCTCGGTGTTCCAGCGGAGCGTCAGGCAGGGAGTCCCCAGAATACAGCACTCCTCCTGCAGTCCGCCGCTATCGGTCAGCATGACCTTGGCCCCCATGGTCAGACGCAGCATTTCGTGATAGCCCAGGGGCTGGGTGAGAATCAGGCCGGGGGCATTCTGCAGCCGTTTCCACAGGCCGGACGATTCCAGTTTATTTCGGGTGCGGGGGTGGACGGGCCAGATCAGGGGCAATACCGGCGCCACCTCGTCGATCAGAAAGTTCACCAGGGGGGCGAGGATGTCCAGGTCATCCACATTGGAGGGGCGATGCAACGTGATGACGCAGAACCGGTTGTCCTTGAGCGGCGGGAGGGGGTGACTGGCGCCGGGAAGGGCAAACGCGGTGCACAGGCTCGTCAGGTCCAGGGCGGCCGCCGTGGCGCGTTGCGCTTCAAGCGTATCAATCATGATGTTGCCCACCCGCTTGATCCGGGACGGGGGCACGCCCTCCTTCAGCAGGTTGGCATCGGCGATGGCGTCGGTCGTGAAGAGGAGGTCCGAGAGGCGGTCAGTCACCAGCCGGTTGATTTCCTCCGGCATGTCCGGATCAAAGGAGCGCAGGCCCGACTCAATGTGGGCGAGGGGAATATGTTCCTTCTTGGCGGTGATGGAGCAAGCGCAGGTCGCATTGACATCGCCTATCACGACGATCCAGTCCGGCTTGCGCTCCTGAACGACCTTTTCGAAGGCGATCATGGTTTTCCCTACCTGCTCGGCATGGGTGCCGGAGCCGATGCCAAGGTCCACATCCGGGGCCGGAATGGCCAACTCCTGGAAGAACGATTTTGACATGGCCGCATCATAATGTTGGCCGGTATGGATCAGGGTGTGGGTAAAGTCGTCCGGGAAGCGTGAGAGCTCCCGTATAAAGGGGGCAATTTTCATGAAATTGGGACGGGCCCCGACCACCGACATAATGTTGATTTTAGAATGGCTCATAAGTTGCCCGTAATATGTCCAATATGCCGGAAAAAGTCGAGTATCGGGTTACGGGGGGTGGGGGTCAAAAGAACCCGCGTCCGCCGGGTCTGGCGGAGGTGTTCGCGCGGGTACGGGCCTTGGCTTGAATGAGGGACTGCATTTGTGCCCAATGCAAAAGTTTTTGGATCAGAACAGGATCCGGGTCCAGAAAGGTGGTATTCACGGAAAATTTCCCGGGCTGGGAAGGTTTTCTGCGTGAGCTGACAATCCGGCTTTTGAGACTCACCCCAACGTTTTCCGCAAAAGGCGGGCGATCCCAGTTCAGGGAAATCAGGGTGCCGACGGGGAAGTCTTCGCCGGAAATGAGGCCCAATCCGCCAAAGGACGCGTCAATGAGGGTGACGGGAACTGGGGGAGCCTCTGCATTCTCAAGGAGCAGTGAGGAGGGGAGGTTCAGCTGGAAGCGGCGGAATTTTCGTTTGTCGTCCATGAAGGAAAGTAACATAGTACCCCGGTTTTTGGCCACAAAGGAAACGGGCCGGAACGGGTTATGTAAAAATGGAAAAGAAGCATTGACATTTAGAGGTCCGAAACCTAGCATAACCGACCTTTTGTTAGCAGAGAGCCGGGAATCGGCCTCGAGCCGTGGATAAGGATGGATATATGGAAGCCTATGCAGTAGTTGGAACAGGCGGGAAACAGTATCTGGTTAAGGCCGGTGACACCCTTAAGGTTGAACTTCTCGAAGGAGAAGCGGGTAGCACGGTGACTTTGGATTCAGTGCTGGCGCTCTCTGATGGTAAAACCCTTACAGTGGGGACCCCTTTTGTGAAGGGCGCCAAGGTAAGTGCCCAGATCGTGGAGCGCGTGAAAGCGCCTAAAGTCGTGGCGTTCAAGAAAAAACGCCGCAAAGGATATAAGCGGAAAGTCGGTCATCGTCAGCAGTTGACCGTGTTGCGCGTGGCCAGTATTGGCTGAAAGAGGAGTTTGAGTTATGTCGAAAGCAGGCGGCAGTAGAGCAAATGGACGGGACAGTCGCGGGCAACGCCTTGGCGTTAAGGCCTACGATGGCGAAACAATTAAAGCCGGTGGCATCATTGTGCGCCAGCGCGGAACCAAGGTCAAAGCAGGACTGAATGTCAAGCTGGGCCGGGATGACACGCTGTTCTCATTGGTTGCCGGTAAGGTCAAGTTTGTGAGAGAGGGTCGTTCGGTTTCGGTCATTGCGACCGAGGCCACGGCGTAAGCGTGGAATTTTAGATAATCCGCTTCATGCAGGCCGCGTCCCCTGGGGCGCGGCTTTTGTTTTTGGGAGTCACCATGAAAACACGAAAATTTATTGATTCAATGGTGATCCTTGCCTCCGCCGGGTCCGGCGGCAATGGGTGCCTCGCCTTTCGTCGCGAAAAATATATCGCCAAAGGCGGCCCCGATGGCGGGGATGGCGGGCGCGGCGGGCACGTGATCCTCAAAGCCGAACCCAATACCGACAGCCTGATCTCCTTGTTTTTTAATCCGGAGCAGCGTGCGGAAAAGGGCCAGCATGGCATGGGTAAGCGCATGCATGGGCGTAACGGGGAGGACCTGGTGGTCCTGGTGCCCTGTGGGACCGAGGTCCGCGATGCGTCGTCCGGTCAGTTATTGTGTGACCTGGTCGAACCGGGGGCGGAGATGATCATCGCCAAGGGAGGCAAGGGGGGGCTGGGGAATCCGCATTGGCAGACCTCCACCCATCAGACGCCCTATGAGCACACCGATGGCGAGCCCGGCGAAGAGAAGAAGATCCAGTTGGATGTCAAGCTCCTGGCCGACGTTGGGCTGGTCGGGTTCCCCAATGCGGGCAAATCCTCCATCCTGAGCCGCATCAGCAATGCCCATCCGAAAATCGGGCCCTATACCTTTACGACCATCAACCCGATCATCGGGACCGTAATGATGGGCGAAGATTTCGAGACCACGTCATACCGGGTCGCGGATATTCCCGGGATTATCAAAAATGCCCATCAGGGCGTCGGCCTGGGTATCGAGTTCCTGCGACACATTGAGCGCGCCACCTGTCTGGCGATCGTGGTCGATATGTCGGGCAGCGAAGGCCGTGATCCTGTAGAGGACTACAAGGTCGTGTGCAACGAATTAAAGATGTATAACGAAGAGCTCCTGACCCGTTCCACGCTGGTGGTGGCGAATAAGATGGATTTACCGGATTCGGCTGAGAACCTGAAGGTCTTTCGCCGGAAAACCAAAACCAAGCCGCTCCCCGTGTCGACCGAGACCGGTGAAGGGTTGGACCTGCTTAAAGCCCGCCTTTTCCAGATGATCCATCACGTGGCATAGGAAGACGGAGGACGTCTAACCTCTTACATTCTCGCGGAAGGCGATGACCTCGTCCAACGAGGTGGCCCCCAAGAGGACCATGACCAACCGGTCGATCCCCATCGCAATCCCGCCAGCAGGCGGCATCCCCAGCTCCAAGGCGGCCAGAAAGGCCTCGTCCAAGGGGTAAGCCGGGGCCCCCATGGCGGCCCGGTCCTTGGCGCATTGCTCGAACCGGCGACGCTGTTCGGCCGGGTCCGTCAATTCGCTGAAGGCATTGGTGATTTCAACACCGTTGATATACAGCTCGAATCGTTCTGCCACGGACTCATGGCCGGGTTTGCGCCGGGAAAGCGCCGCAGCGGCGGCGGGGTAGTCCATGACAAAGGCCGGGGTATCCCGGGGCAAGGCCGGTTCGATCATGGCCACAAGATCGTGTTCAAATCGTTCAGCATCATAGGCGGTGACCGGGTTCCACCCTGCATGTTTGATGTAAAGCTCCTCTACGGTAAAGCGCGGCCAGGGGGGCGCGGGAAGCCGGCCGGGACAGACGGAACGGCTGACCTGCGTTAACAGGCTTTCGGTATCGTGAAGAATGTCCAGATAATCGGCGTTGGCCCGGTACCATTCCAGCATGGTGTATTCCGGATGGTGCAGCCGGCCCCACTCCCCTTTGCGGAAACAGGGTCCGATCTGGAAGAGTGTGTCATACCCGGCTGCCAGGAGCCGCTTCATGTGCAATTCCGGCGAGGTGCGGAGGAATCCTGCGCCGGACGGCTCGGCATCAATATGCAGTTCCAGCGCGGGAACCGGAATGCGGACCGGCGTGTCTACTTCGGTGAAGCCCGCCGCTTCAAACCATTTGCGGATCGCCGACAGCACCCGGCTGCGAAAAATCAAGGCCGGTTGCAGGGACTGCAGCCGGCCTTGATCATGATAAGAAGACGGGGATGCCATGATCCCGCGATTCCTTATTTCTTCAACACGCGGTCGGCGTACTCGCCGGTGCGGGTGTCGATTTTGATGATGTCGCCCTGGTTGACGAACAGCGGAACCTGGATTTCAAAACCGCCATTGATTTTGGCCGGCTTCAGGACATTGGTCGCCGTGTTGCCGCGGGCACCGGGATCGGTGTCGATGATCTCTTTTTCAATGAAGGTCGGCAGCGTGACGTCCACGGCGCGGCCGTTGTGGTACAGGACGCGGACTTCGCAGTCGTCGTAGAGGAAAAACCGGTTGTTCCCCAGCACGTCGGCCGTGAGCGTGAACTGCTCGTAGTTCTCGTCCATGAAAATGTAGTGATCGGTTTCGTTATGGGAGTAACGCATGGTGCGCTCTTCCAGATCGGGCTTCTTCAGGACATCGTTCGAGCGGAAGGCGCGGACGAAGGTGCCGCCGTCGATGAGGCTCTTGAGCCGGCAGGTGTAAATGGCGGCGCCTTTGCCAGGTTTCACGAAGTTGAATTCGGAAATCAAATAAGGCACGCCATCCAGTTCGACGCGCAACCCTTTACGAAAATCAGACGCTGTATAATCCGCCATAAAACCAATCCCTTCGTTTCTCTTCACTGTTCAGAAATAGGCCGCATAAAATAGGCGTCCCCCTCTACTCTGTCAAATGTAAAGTCTGCGGGATGAGCCGGAGAGGAGTCAGGGTTCGGGGTTCAGGGGCAGGGCAGAACGGGCGAACCCCTCCCTTTTGATGAGATGGAGGGCGCTGCCCCTGTCAGCGCCTGAGTTGAAGAAGAACCTGTATGTTACAAAGTTTTATGCATGCGCAGGTATTCGGTTTCGAGGTCGGAACCACGTTTGATTTCCAGAATGCCGCACCCGGACGCAAGGAGTAAGGGGATGACCTTGGCATTGAGTGATTCCGGCGAGTAATCCTGGGGGAAAAGAGCCGTGAGTTCTTGGCCCTCATTCGACCGCTGCCATTCCACCCCGGGGGCAAGTTGGGATAAGGCGTCACTGGACGGCCCCGGCTGAGTCAGGAGATAGGTGATGCGATGCCAGCTTTGAATGATGGCGGCCAGGGAGTCCTGCCGGATGAGTCGCCCTTTTTCAATGAACGCCACCGTGTCACAGACGGCCTCAAGATCCGCCAGATGGTGGGAGCTGACGACAATGGCCTGCTTCCCGCGTCGTTCGCGGATCAGGGTCCTGACCCTGGCGGCCTCAAGCGGGTCCAGGCCGTTAAGCGGTTCGTCGAGAAGCACGAGTTCCGGTTGCCCGAGAAAGGCCTGCGCAATGGCGAGGCGCCGGATCATGCCGTGGGAAAGGGTTCTAACCGGCGATTGCCGGCGATCGGCCAGGTGTACCCACTCCAGCAGGGTATTAATGGAGGTTTCCAGCTCCAGCCCGCCTGAACCCTGGAGACGGCCGTAGTAGCGGAGGAGTTCGGCGACCCGGGCGTGGGGCGGGAAGCGGGAGTCCTGCGGCAGGAGGGTCACCCGTCCGGCGTGGCGCTCCGCGTTGAAGGGACCATCACCCAGGAGATTAATGGTGCCGGAATCAGACTGAAGCAGCCCGGTGGCCAACGCCATGGCCGTGGTCTTCCCCGCTCCATTACTCCCAACCATCCCGAAGATCGAACCCCGGGGGACGCAGAGATCCAGGCCATCCAAAGCCCGGTTGCGGCCATACTGCTTAACCACCTTGTGAAACTCCAGGGCGGTGGTCATAGGTCCCTCTTTGAAAAGCGGGCATAACCGGCCAGCAGGTAAACGAAGCAGAGGGTGAGGAGGAAAACGGTGGCGGGGATGGAGTGGGCGCTATCGCCCCACCACAGGTCCAGCCGGTGGGCACCGGGGGTCAGGGCGTTCACAAGATCCCAGAGGCGCCGCCATCCCTCACCGGCAAATGCATCGGAGACACCGCTCAGGATGGCCATGACGATGAGGGCCAGAAAACCCGTGGCCAGCGCGAGGTTGGGCCCTGCGCAGAGTTGGGAAATACCCAGCGCGAGTCCCAGAAAGGCCAGTGAATAGAGCCAGGCCTTGCCCGCAAAGAGGAGCATGGCCAGCGCCGTGGCCAGCGGTTCAAAGGCCGTCATGCGGCAGAGGCCGGTCAACCAGGCGCCCAGGGCGCTGAGCAGCAATGCCAGGGCCAGTTGGATGGCCTGGCCGGCGAATTTCCCGAAACACCAGTGCAGCCGGGGAATCCGGAAGAGGACAAATCGTGCCGAACCACTCCAGATCTCTTCCGAAATACGGCTCGATGACGTTAACATCACGAGAGCAGGAGTGAAGGCAAACGAAAGCCAGCCGTAGAACAGGGCCAGCGGCGGGATGTCCAGCAGACTCCTCGCCAGCGCCTTGTCGCCAATCAGGGCGGTCATCATCTGCCGGAACGAATCCGATTTCCAGAGCGTGGCTGTGACACTACCGGTTTTGGCGGAAGTGGCCAGGCCCAGGGTGGTGGTCAACTGTCCCTCCAACTTTTGGAGCACGGTGATGAAGATGGCGGTCGCGACGATGGAGCCCGCCAGGTAGAGCAGGCCCATGACGATCACCCGTCGGCTGCGGACCGAATCCACAAGTTCGTGCCAGGCCACATGGCCGATCGTATGCAGGGGCGTTGTCATGGGGCGTCAAGGGCTGTCCGGGAGTTCATCGCCACCCATTAAGGAGTTGGCGTGCGTGAACAGGCCTTCCGCTTCCACGAGCGGAAGCGCGACCTCGGGGTTGATAAAATCAAGGACTTGGAATTTCGGTCCGGCCTTCTGGCGCCAATCCGCCGGCTGCGTGCGGTCGAGATCTTTATAGGCCCAGACGAGTGTGGAACTCAAGTCGTTGAACATCAGGATGCTTTTCTCCGGGGTGAGGGTCTTCTCCTTTTTAATCTGATCCACCCAGGTGCGGATACTGTTACTTAACCTCAAATTCATGGCGGCCATGCTCACGGCAAAGTCCATGGCCTGGGCCTCGTTGGTGGTGACATTGGAGATATAACTGTTTTGAGCGAGGTCGGCGCGGACTTTCCAGAGCGCCGCGGCCGTCTGCAATTGGGTCTGCATGGCGTGGGCGTTGGTGGCGGATCCGGCCGGGAACGTGGCGACAGAAGACGGGGGAGGGCTTCCGGCCGGGGAAAGGGCGGGGGCGTTAGCAGGAGGCGTGGCGGGGCGGACAGGATGCGTGTGTTTGCTTCGGGCGGGCTCCGGCTTGACCTCCGGCAGATTGAGCATGGAGGTAATGCCATTCAAGCTGGAGGGCTGGCCTCCCTTTTGGGCAAGCTGCACTTTCAGGCAGTCAATTTCGCTGGTGGCTTTTCGCAGGTCGGCCTTGATGGACCAGCTTCCCAGCATCAAGCCCCCCAGTAATGCGATCAAAATGTAAGCGGCTGTTTTCATAGGGTTTTATTACCTTGCGGTCGTGTTGCCTCGCGCTTTCGTGCGTCTTCCACCAGCGATGCGGTTTGTTGCCATTCATTTTTGATGAAAGTGATAAAACGGCCGATGGCCGGATGCCGGGGAAGGAGTTGTGACCCGCGTTTAATGCTCCCAACCGCATTTTGATATTCCCAGAGCAGGTCAATGTAGTCGCTCCGTTTTTCACGGGTAATCACGATGGGGGGGAAACCGCCCCGAAGAACGGGCAGGTTGGAGATGAGTCTTGCCATCCTCCCGTTACCGTCAAAAAAAGGATGGATCCTGACAAAGCCCATGTGCGCTCGGGCATACAGGGTGACGGCTTCAGCTGGCTTCACGGCCTTATCCAGGCGGCTGTTAAAATCATGCAGCCAACGCTCCATCAAATGAGGAACATCCGCGGGGGGGGCATATTCCATGTAAACGCTTTTCCCCTCAATCACACCGGTTGTGCCGTTGAAATCTTGCTTCCAGCCGCCGACGGGATTAAGGATATCCATCGCTGACTTATCCATGATCGCCTGATGCAAGTCGAAGAGATCCTTTTCGGTTATCTTAGGTTGACGGAGTAGCCGGTAAATCAGCTCAATAGCCCGGGCATGCCCATAGACCTCCTGATGCTCCCTGAGCGATTTCCCGTTTATGGTCAGGCCCAGTTCCAGTACCTTGACGGTTTCGCCAAGGGTGAGTGTATTACCCTCGATAGCCGTCGAATCGTGGGTCCAGACGGCCGCAATCTGCTTGAGCAGGGCGCTTTGAATATCCGGAGAAAGGCCCTCAAAAAACAACCGCTTTCCCCTCCGGCCAGGACGACGTGTTTTGACGAAAGAAAAGACGGCATTGTGCGAAATCGTGAGTCCATATTTCTGGTTAAGCTGCTCGGCCACCTGACGGTAACTCAAGCCTTGATCGCGAAGAGCGATCACCTCTTCATCGTGAGCCTTAAGTTTTGACTGATATGGCTTTCCCGGCATTGTAACCTCTTAAGCATTGATGCGTGCAGAGTGTAACGACAATTATTGTAAATATCAAAATATTTGTCGTTACAGGGGCGGGTTAGGCGTACCCACCCCTACAGCACCACGTCAGAAATCGAGAGGGCGTTACCGCCCAGCGTTTGATTGGCTTCGAGCAGTTTTTCGCGACTGCTCAGGACGCAGATAGGGCTGGCCTTGAGGCCGGCTTCCAGCGTTTCCAGCAGGGCGGCGCGGGCCATCGTGGGGTTGACCGCCAGGCGGGCCGCATAAAAGGCTTCCCGTAATTCAGGGGTGACGCCTTGCAGGTGGCGGGATAATGCCTCGCCCGTCGCCTCGCCCGGACGCAGGGGCTTCTCATCCCCTTTGGCGGTGCCGATGATGGCGCGATCGATATCAGCCTGGGACCAGGCTGCGGTTTTCGCAAACTCCGGGGTCTTGGCGAAGACGTCCAGTGTCCGGGTGATATGCGGGTCCCTGAAAGACGTCATGAAGAGAACCCCGGCGACAGGATTGTAGGAGATGCCGCCCCCATAGGCATTGCCCTTGAGCCGGATCTCGGGGAGGAAATATTCAAACCGCGCCAGATGGGTCGCAATGACCAGGGCGGCGGCGCGGGGATCATCCAATTTCGGTGCCAGCATTCCCTGCGCACAATGCGCCACTTGAACGGGGAGCGCGAGGCCTTCGCGTGGGGAGGTGTGAGGTGTGAGAGGTGAAGGGTGAGGCGTGAGAGGTGAGATGTGAGACGTTAGAGGAGAGCCCTTCATGGTGGGCAGCCAATTCCTGAAGGCGGAGGTCATGGCGGTGTAGGCATGGTCGGAGCCGGTGAAGCTGATGGCCAGCCGGTCGGGCGACAGCATGAAGGCGCGGATGCGCTCAATACGCTCCATCAGAGGTTCCGCTTCGGTATCAAAATGGTCGCAGAGCCGGGCGGCGAGGGCGGCCTGGGGAATGCCATTGCATTGTTCATCCAGCAACCCGTTAGCGGTCAGGTACCGGCTGGCATGGGATTGGGCATAGCTGTGTCCATTCTCCATGACATCACTGCGATAGCCCGCACGGGCCTGCATGAGCACATCTCTGAGCCGGCCGGGATCCCGGGGGTCGACCGCGAAGATCAGGTCGTGAATCACCTGCATCGCCTTGTCAATTTGCGCATCCAGCGCCTTGCAGGCAAAACGCATGGTCAGTACCGGCTTTCCGGTGATGCTGGCATGGGATTGGAACGAAGGGGAACAGGCGAAGCCGCCGGTGGAGGCCGATACCCGGCGGGCCATCGCCTCATAATTCATCCCGGCTGCGCCCAGTTTGGTAATGGCTTCGCAGTAATGGGGGAGAAACGACCAGAGTTCCTCGGGTAACCCGGCCAGATCGAGACTGAACCGCAGGTAGTTTACGCCATTGGTGAATAGATCATTACGGAGGACGGGGATACCTGAGTCCCGAGTTGCGAGGTCCGAGTTCCGAGTCCCTGCGGGCGAGGTCTGCGGTCTGTGGTCTGTGGTCTGAAGTCTTTCGAATGTCGTGGGAATATGCCTTGGTTTGGCGGGGAGATCGTGAACCTTGAGCTGGGGCAGCAGGGCGATCTTCTCAGGGGAGTTGGCGGTGCCGGCATCGGCATCAATAGCGGCGGATTTTTGGGCAATGTCCAGGCATTCCGCCTCCGTCCGGCGGCTGCGCTCGGACTCCATCCGTGACGTGAACGCGGCATCGGTTCTGGCCTGCCATGATTTGTCCGGCGCCAGCACCGTGGTGAGCCGGTGTGTATTTTCAACCAGACTCTGCGTGATCAGCCGGGAGAAGACTCGAGGGTCGGCCTCGTAGCGCTGGCGGCAGGCGTCGAGATGGCGGCTCATGTCCAGGAAGGAGAGCGGATCGGCCCCATGTACCCAGGCGCTGAGGACGTGGTTCATGGTGTGGAGCGGGAACATGGGCATGATTTCCAGATAGTGGTAGGCCGTCTGCTGGAAGGCGGCCTCAATCAGTTCGCGTGGTAACCCCTCGCTGGCAATGGTTTTCAGGGACGAAAGGACCAGCTGCTCAAACGCCTGGGCTTTATCCGGATTACTGCCCTTGATCCCCACGCTGAAGATGGTTTCCGGGCCCAGCTCCATGTCCCCGCAGTCCAGGATGTCCTGGCCGAGTTGGGAGTCCACCAGCGCCTTTTTCAAGGGGGCTGCTTCATTGCCGAAGAGGACGGTGGTGAGGACGTGCCGGAGGACGGCCTGTTCGGGGTCCAGCGCATTGCCGGTGAGCCAGGTGAGGGAGAGAAAGGTTTTGTCGTCCAACGGCTCATCCTGGGCGGCAGGATAGGTGTCAGAGAACCGGACCGGGGTAGCCCAGCGCGGCTGGCGGGCGGCAATGGGTTCTGTCGGGCGCCGGGGAATTCCGGCCAGCCGGGGGGCCAGGAACGCAAGATAGGAGGCGGTGGGGATATTCCCGTAGAAATAGAAGAAGGCGTTCGAGGGGTGGTAATGGGACGCGTAAAACTGCTTGAACTGCTCGTAAGTCAGATTGGGAATGGCGTCCGGATGGCCGGCATAATTTCTGGCATAGGCCGTGTCGGGAAGGAGTTTCGGGAGCCAGGTGTAGAATAAGAGGCTCTCGGGGCTCGAAAACACCCCCTTCATTTCGTTGTAAACAATGCCGCTGACGGTGAGCTTTCCGGCCGGTGCCTCCGGATTGGCGGGGGCAAGATGGTGGCCTTCCCGCATAAAGGTGCCTTCCGTCAGCAGGGGGTGGAAGACGGCATCGAAATAAACCTCGGCGAGGTTGAAGAGATCCTTTTCCACATTGCTGGAGACGGGGTAATAGGTGCAGTCGGGACCCGTCATGGCGTTGATGAAGGTGGCCATGCTGGATTTCAGCATTTCAAAAAAGGGCTCGCGTACGGGGAACTTCAGGGAGCCGGCGAGGACGGAATGTTCCAGGATATGCGGCACCCCGGTGTCATCCGGGGGCGGGGTGGGGATGCTGATGGAGAACAGGTTTTCGGTGTCCTCCGTGTGCAGGTGCAGGATCCGGGCGCCGCTCTGCTCATGCTCAAGTTCGATGGCCGTGCCACGCAGCGCGGGCACGGGCGTGGTTTTGCGGACAATAAACCCCGGGATATCACAGGGCATCGGCAAAGGCCTCGGCCATCAATTGGTTTCCCGCTTCATTGGGGTGCAGGCCATCTTCCAGAATGAGCCCCTCGCCGCTGCCGAATTTCTTTTCCAGATCAACGAGGCGTGCGCCCTCGGACGAGGCGAGGCTCCGGATTTCGCTGTTCAGCGCCTTGACGGCACCATCAAAGCGGACATGGCTGTAGAGCATCGGCGTCAGTGTGGCAATGACGGGTACGGTCTTGTTGGCCTTGCACTGTTGAATAATGGAGCGCAGATTATTGACGGCATTGGCCTGCCCGTAATTGTTGATCACATCCACGGCGCCCAGCATAAAACAGCAGGCGGCGGGTTTGGAGGAGGCCAGAATGCCGCCCACTTTTCCAGCTCCACCACCGGTGCTTTCGTTTTGTTGCGCATGGTTTTCGACGGCTTTCCCGGTCAGTGATGCCAGACGGGGCGGGTAGGGGGCGCCTCCTCCGTTATTGCCGTCCGTGGTACTGTCGCCCAGGGCGACATAGAGATCGGGGTTATTGGCCCCGATATCGCCCACGCCCCCCCCGCCTCCGCCGCCATTGTCACAGCCGACAAGGCCCAGCAAGGCCGTTAACAGACACACGCTCGCAACGATTCCCGCCCCATTTGAGATTTTCATATTTATTAAGCTCCTGAATTGGGCGGGGATTGTATGCAGATGGAAGAGATCTGAAAAGGAGGAAATAAAGGCGACGCCCTCGGCTTTTCATTAATGGAGGGTTTTGCTTGCTACTCTGCGAAGTCAGCGAAAACTTCCTTCGCTACGAAGCACGAGCCGTCAAAACCATTCTTAGAGTTCAATCCCTGCAATCACCGTCCCGCAGTCCGGACAGAGGCCCTTGTGGATCCGGTTGGTGATAATGCTGAAGCCATAGCGCTCGATCAATAAAGCCGAACAGGCGGGGCAACGGGTGTTTTCACCTCCCGCGCCGGGCACATTGCCTTCATAGACATAGTGCAGTCCGGCGGCCAGTCCGATATCGCGGGCCTTCTGCAGGGTGGCCACGGGCGTCCGCGGTCGGTCGGTCAATTGGAAGGTCGGATAGAATGCGCTCACATGCCAGGGCGTATCGGCCCCCAGGTGCGTCATGATGAATGACGCGATGCCCTGCAGCTCGGCATCGTCATCATTCAGGCCGGGAATGATGAGCGTGGTAAGCTCGATCCAGATGCCCTGCTTGCGGTACTCAATGATGGAGTCGAGCACCTCGGAAAGACGGGCATGGACCACGTCCCGGTAGAACGCCTCGGTAAACCCCTTCAGGTCAATATTGGCCGCATCCAGAACGGGGGCGATTTTTGCCAGGGCCGCCTTACTGATATAGCCATTGGTGACAAAGATATTCTTCAGACCCGCCTTGCGGGCGAGTCGGGCGGTATCATAGGCGAACTCATAAAAGACCGTCGGCTCGGTATAGGTGTAGGAGATGGACCGGCACTGGGTCGCCTTGGCCTGTTCAACAATCTCCCCGGGCGTGCATGGCACTCCCCTGATGGAGGTATGAGGGGAAACCTGGGAGATAGAGTAATTCTGGCAATGCCGGCAGTGGAAGTTGCAGCCTGCCGTGGCAATGGAGAAGGAGGCGCTCCCCGGCATAACGTGATAAAGCGGCTTCTTCTCGATGGGGTCCACATGCTCGGCGCACAGTTTCCCATACACCAGACTGTACAGAGTGCCTTCCCTGTTTTCGCGAACCCCGCAAATTCCCCTGGCTCCATCCTTGATCAGGCAATGGAAGCGGCACAGACCACAACGCACATCGGTATCGCCTTCGCGCTCGGAAAACATCGCTTCTCGCATAGGCCACCTCCCCTCTTCCATACCCCAAGTTTAGTCCCGTGCGGGGTTGCGATCAAATCATAATATGCTACCTTGATTGGATATGACGACATTACCAGAGACGGCAGACATTGAGACATCCTCGGACGGATATGCGGCGCGCTTTGCCGGGCCGGCGGGGGAGTGGATGCTGGAGGTGCAGGAAACGGTGACCGCTTCCCTGCTCCCGGCCCCGGAGTCGGCGGCCACGATCCTGGATGTGGGGGGCGGGCACGGGCAATTAGCCCGGCCGCTGTGTCGCCGCGGCTATCTGGTGACCGTGGTGGGGAGTGATGACTCCTGTCGCCACCGGGTTGCGGATCTGGTGGAAAAGGGCGGTTGTGGGTTTGTAGTGGGAAATCTGGTGGAGCTTCCTTTCCCTGACCGGTCGTTTGAAGTGGCGATCTCGTTCCGGCTTTTGCCGCATTGCACGGCCTGGCCCCAGTTGATCCGTGAGTTATGCCGGGTGGCGCAACGTTCGGTGATCGTGGATTATCCTACCAGTGAGGGGTTGAATGCCATTGCGCCCGCCTTGTTTGGCGCCAAGAAAAAACTGGAAGGGAATACCCGGGCCTGGCGGATGTTCCGTCATGCGGAGGTGGCCGCCGAATTCGCGAAACATGGCTTTGTCCCGGGGCGGCGCGTGCCTCAATTTTTCCTGCCGATGGTTCTGCACCGGATGCTGAAATGCCGACGGCTGTCCGCCGGGTTGGAAGCCATCTGCCACAGCCTCGGCCTGACCCGGCGCTGGGGCTCGCCGGTCATCGTGCGAATGGACCGGTTGGCGGTTTAGTGGATCAGCTTTTTGATTTGAGCGGTGCTGGCAGGGGTGGCATCGGGTGAGATCCACAGCGGATCAAGGAGGGCGTCGAGTCCCAGGCCCGGTTGTTCTTCACGCAGCAGTCGAACGGCGGCTGAAGCCCCTTGAGCAAAACGGGTAGGGGTAATCCCCGCCTCCAGCGCGAGGCGCATGGTGCCGATCAACCGGTCGTGCCAGCCGAGTTTGCGGCGGGGATCGCGGATGACCCGTTCCACGGCATCCCGCAGGTAGGGGTTGACCATCCGTGCCAGCAGGTCGTCCACATATGCCTGAAAGCCGGCCTGGGTGAACAAGGGGTCGGTGCCGCCATATTTATGGATCAGCGCCCCCCCGGATTCATGCAGGAAGGCCTCGCGCCCGAGCGCCATCAGTTCCGGGTCCGCCGCGATCTCCGACATGAAGCGCAGGCCCTTTTGATAGGCCAGATAGCCGAGTAAGGCATGCGTGGCATTGTGGCCGTAGAGCTTGGCTTCCTCAAAAGGCATCAGATCCGGTTTTTCCTCGAAAACGGTGAGCCCACGCTGAAAGCCGGGCAGGGTAATCTGTGTAATCAGGATACGGTTGAAGGCCTCCACCAGCAGGGCACGGGGCAACCCTTGGGTGATCGGGGCCAACCCCTGGGCCGCAATTTCACCAGGGTCGGAGACGATCCCGCTCATTTTCCCGATAACGGTATTCAGGAATTGCACGGGGGCAGTCAGGGCGGGCTGGTGCCGGCGAACGGCCTGCTCCAGAAGTTCGGCGGCATGGTTGTGGTTTTCCGCGGCGTAGATGACCCCGGGCTTTTTCCGGTCAGTGAACGCGGTCGCCAGCAGACGGGCCACGGAGGCGTCCCCGCCCCGGTCAAAGAACTCCACGCTGGGCAACGCGGTGGCAATTTCATCGGCTTCCGCCAGGGCGCTGAGCAGTTGACTGCGGTCAGCCGGCTCGTTGGGATTGTAGACTTCAATCCCCCGGACCATCTGGATCTCGATGCCCCCGGGGGTGGCAATGTTGACGCTGTAGGTGCCGTCGGCGGCACGCAACGCCTTCACGGTGTCGGGCATCACCTCCGCGACCACCAGGCGGTTGAAATTACCCGAGCGGAAGGCCTCATACAGGAAGAGCCCCCCCTGAATCGCCCCAAAGCCGAATCCCACAAATGTACGGTCACCATTCATAAAAAAATTCCGAGTTCCGAGTTGAAAGTTCCGGGTTCAAAGTTGAAAGCCGTTTAACTTTGAACTTTTCACGCGGAACTTACAACTTTCTTGCTACACCTTGACGGTGGTCTGGTGCTTCTGCGATTCCAGTGCGGCCGTGAAGAGCCGGTGGCTCAGGGCGGCTTCGTCCGGGGTCACACAGCCGGCAAACCGCTTGAGCGGCTTCCCGTGGGCGAGTTCATAGAGGAATGCCGCCCACATCTGCAGGATCGAGTCCGGGAACCCGAATTGGAAAATCTCGCCGGTAATGGTCTTGAAGGCCGTCTCGTGGCCGGTCTGGACCTGTTTCCAGGCCTGCTCGCCGCCGGTATACTCAAGAATTTCCAGGGTGTCGGCGTGAGCGCTTGACCAGCGGACGGAGGTTTCCGTTCCGAGGATTTCGACATACCAGTTGTCCCGCTGGCCGGGCGCAATCCGCTGGGTTTTGAGGGTCCAGGGAAAGGGCTCGTTGGTGACGGGATCCGTGACTTCACAGAATAGGGTTGCATTGTCCCATGTCAGGCAGGGGACTTTTCCGCCCTTGCCGTCCGGCCGTTCCTTGACGATATCGCTGAGGATGGCCCGCACATTGCGGGGCATCCAGCCGGCGCGGAACGGGACATGGCAGGTATGCATGCCCAGATCACCCATGACGCCATACTCGCCATTGAACTGGATCATCCGCTTCCAGTTGATCGCCTTGTTGACGTCCATGTCGCTTGAATGCAGGAAGCCGGTGTTAACCTCAATGATCCGTCCGAACGCCTTGGCTTCGATCAGCTCGCTGATCTTCTGCATGGCGGGAAAGAACGGGAACTCCGATGAACAGCGCGCCATCACATCCGGATGGCGTTTAAGGCTGGCCATAATGGCATCACAGGCGGGTTTATCGATCCCGAACGGCTTTTCGCCCATGACGTGTTTACCCGCCTCGATGGCGGCGCAATACATCTCCTGATGCAGGTTGTGGGGCACGGCGATATAGACCACTTCAACCGCCGGGTTGGCCAGCAGCGCCTTGTAGTCATCCGTCACCTGCTTGATGGCCGGGAAATTCCCGGTATACCAGTCGCAGATCGCCTTGTTCTTATCGCAGATCGCGACGATTTCGGGGCGTACATCGATGTCGGTCAAATGACACCAGCGCGCGGCCGCGCTGGCAAATTCGCGGCCCATGAGGCCGCAACCGATGATGCCGAAGTGAATGGTCTTCATAAGGTACTCCTTTGAGGCGTTACCGGACGTAGCCGAGTTCCTTTTCCGTTTCGCCGATCGCTTCCTCGATCATCTGGAGCCCTTTCAGCAGGACCTCTTCCTCCATGATGATGGGCGGGCTCATGCGCAGGATGTGGCCGGCCGGGATCCAGGCCAGACCCTTGGCGAAGGCCTTCTGGTAAACCATCTTGCCGGCGATATCCAGCGGCTCCTTGGTCGCCTTGTCCTTGACCAGTTCGATGCCCATGAGACACCCCTTGGCGCGGACGTCACCGACGATCGGGTGGCGTGCCAGCATGGGCTTCATGTATTTCATCGCAACCGCCTCAAGATGCAGGGCATGGGCCAGCAGATTCTCCTCCTCGATCACCTCGAAGCAGGCCAGCGCGGCCGCACAGGCCATGGGATTGCCCCCATAGCTGGACGAGGCGGAAATCTTCTCAATGGCTTCCTTATAAGGTTCGCGCACCGCGACGGCGGTGACGGGGAAGCCGTTGCCGAAGCCCTTGCCGAGGGTCACGATATCCGGCAGTACGCCCCAATGTTCCATGGCCAGCCATTTGCCGGTACGGCCCATGCTGGTCAGGACTTCATCCGCCATGAGCAGGATCTTGCGGTCATCGCAGAACTTGCGCAGTTTCGGGAAGAAGTCATCCGGGGGGATGATGGATCCGCCCCAACCCTGGATCGGCTCCATAACGAAGGCGGCCACATTGTTGACCGTGGCCCGGCCGATGTATTCGTCATAAAAGGCGATATATTTGTCGGTGTCGATCGTCCCGTCCGCCTTGGTCCACATGGGGCGGTAGGGATTCGGGCGGGGGACCAGATGACTCCCCGGGGCGCGCACCGGTCCATAGGCCGGGTCCCGGAACTCCGCCAGCGACACGGCGCCATAGGTTTTGCCATGGAAGTCGCCGAAGCCGGAGATCAGTTCCGTCTTGCCCGTGGCGGCGCGGCAGACGCGCAACCCGGCCTCCACCGCGGCGGTACCGCAGTCATAGATCTGGAAGCCTTTCAAGTCGCCCGGCAGGGTGGCCGCCATCTTTTCCATCAGCTGCGCCTTGATCGGGGTCGTGAAGTCATGCGCATTCATCAGCGTGCCGGCGTGTTTTTGGACGGCCTCGGTGACTTTGGGGTGGCAATGCCCGAGCGTGGTGACATAGATGCCGGAGGAGAAATCGATATACTCGTTGCCATCCACATCCTTGAGGGTGCAGCCGTGGCCCGATTCGAACGCCACGGGGAACAACTTCACCTGGCCGCTCAATCCCTTGAAATACTTGGTACACCGCTCGTGCCATTTTTTGGATTCCGGGCCCGGTGCGGGGACCTTCATGTTCGGATACTTGGTGAGATCAACATGTGCCCAGTTACTGTTCGTCGTCTTGCTCATGCGGTTTCCTTTGTTGTCGTGTTTGGCGGTCAGTTTCAAAATGTTCGAATATGTGAATCTGTGTGAGAAGCTAACATTGAGGAGCCGGAGTGTAAATAGAAAAGTTATCGAGGTGCATTTCAAATCAGGAAGGAGGCCGGACCCGGCGTCCGGGCTTCCTTACTAGCGGATGTTCTTTAATTCCCCTGGTAATAGTTGGACGGTCGCGCCATTGACGCTCAGCCAGAGGGGAATCCCATTCGGGTTTTTGACGAGCGTACTGTCGGCGGAGAATTCCAGCCGTTTCAGGGCGGTCACATAATCATAAATGTCGATATTCGTGGCGTGCCAGATCGAGTCGTCGTCAGCCATCTTGGCGCAAAAGGTCTCTATCAGATCCCAGTTGTTGTCCCGGTTGAATTCATAACTGTGCCCCCATACATAAAATACCGAAAAGGGGTAGGGGGTGGCTTTGAATTTTGCCGCTTGGTCCAGTAAGTTGTCTTTATGATGACACGTCGGGTGCCATTCCAGGAAATGGTCGGGTAATGTAAACCGTCCGGTGCTCTGGACGGTTCGGGCATAGACGATGTCCAGGCTTTTCAGGATGTCTATGACTTCCCGGCTATAGGTGCCGAACGGATAGGACATGCCGCGCACCGGGTATCCGGCGATTTTTTCCAGCGCCAGCCGGTCATCGAGCATCTCCCTCAGCACTTCCGTCCGGCTGATCCGCTCCAGGAAGGGATGGGTGACGCTGTGGCAGGAGATCTCATGCCCCTGAAAAAGCGCGGCCACTTCCTCGGGTGCCAGCACATTGGCGTTGTGGCCCAGCGTGCCGCTGTTCAGGTGAAAAGTGCCTTTAACCTTATATTTGTTGAACACTTCGACCAGGCGGCGATCGGCGATATTGCCGTCATCATAGCTGAATGTCAGGGCCTTCGGTCTGCCCTCCGGGAATAAAAATCGAATTTGGTTGCGCATAAGGAGGTGTCTTTCGTTTGTTGTGGTTAAAAGGCTTTGGGAGGTTGGATGACCGTGCAGCCGGCCCGTTTCAGCGCGGCCGCCTGGGTGGAGGAGAGGGCACGGTCGGTGATCAGGCCATTCCAGCCCTTCAGGGTGCCGAAGCGGGAGAGGGCGGTCTCGCCGACTTTATGGCTGTCCGCCACCACATACACCTCGCGCGCGGCGGTGGCCATACGGGCCAGCATCCGCGCGACCGCCATGGACTGATTGTAGCAGTTTCCCTGGCTATCCACGGCGTCGGCGCCGATGAAGGTGATATCCGCCTTAAGCTGTTCCAGGTTGCTTTCGGTGAGGGGGCCGATCAGGTCGGGGGCTTCCCGCCGCAGGGCTCCGCCCAGCAGAATCAGGTCAATATGCCCGCAGCTCTGGAGTTCCGAGGCGATGGGGAGCGAGGTGGTGATGATCGTCAGGCGCTTTTTGGACTTGAGCGCATGGGCCACCGCCAGGGTGGTCGTTCCGGAGTCCAGCAGCACCGATTGTCCGTCCTGAACCAGGCTGGCCGCCATCTCCGCGATCTGCCGCTTCGCAACCTCGTGTTGTTGCGTGCGCTGCATGAATTGGAAGTCAAACACGACGCGTCCGTTCAAGGCCGCGCCGCCATGCGTCCGGATCACTTTCCCGGCCAGGGCGAGGGCGTCCAGATCGCGCCGGATGGTCATGTCGCTGACCTTGAGCGAGGTGGCCAGTTCGCCCACCTGCGCTTCACCCTGCGCGGTGAGCAGGTCCATTATTCGTGAGTGCCGGGTTTGTGGTGTCATGTTTAATCCTGTGCTGTGTTGCGTAAACATGACATTCAGTGAAAGCTGTGTAAAGGATGAATCGCTGTAGTAGCCGCCGTGCCCAGAGTCTTTTGTTTTTGGCTTATTTCGGCTCCCCGGATGCGACGGAGCGCATCCCTCCATTTTGAAAACACCTGATATTTTCATGATTTCAATTTTTAATGGAGGGTTTCGCTCTGTCGAAACCAGTGCCAAAAGGGCCAAAACAAAGACCCTGGAGTTGATAAAGCGGATAAATGGTGTTTGACAAAATGGGGGAAGAAGTCTCTAATTGATACAGAATCAGTACACAGAAAAACACTTAATCAAGCCTGAACAAAGTGAGCATGATATGACGAAACCTTTACGGATGGCCTTGATCGGGGCGGGAAACCGCGGGCGGGGGATTTTTGGGGCGTATGCCAAAAAGATGCCACACCGGGCGGTGTTTGTGGCGGTGGCGGAGCCGGATGAGTCGCGGCGGAAGGCCTTTGCGCAAGAGCATGGAATCCCGGCCTTAGCCTGTTTCCGGAGTGCCGGTGAGCTTTTCGCGGCCACGGGTCTGGAGATTGAGGCGGTGGTGGTGGCCACGGTGGAGGACCAGCGGCTGGATCCGGTGGTCCAGGCGATCGGTCGGGGCTGTCATGTCCTGGTTGAAAAACCGCTGGGCAGGACGGCGGAGGAAGTGGTGGCCGTGACGGATGCGGCCAGAAAATCCGACCGGGTCTTCGCGGTGTGTCATCAATTGCGCTACGTCACGGGGTATGCCACGATCAAGGAGTTGATCGATTCCGGACGGTACGGGGAGGCGGTGGCCATTCAGATGAGCGAGAACCTCTCGTACCACCACTATGCCCACTCGTATGTACGGGGATTTTTCAATTCCAGCCGCCTGACCCCCATGATTCTGGCCAAATGCTGTCATGATATGGATTTGATGTGCTATTTGACCGGGAGGCGGCCAGTCCGGGTCTCCTCCTTCGGCTCATTGACCTGGTTCCGGCCTGAACATGCGCCCCAGGGGGCACCCCGGCACTGCCTGGATGGCTGTCCTGCGGCCGCCACATGCCCGTATAATGTCCTGAAGCTCTATTTCAATGAGGATACGGATCCCGCCTATATCCGGCAGATGGGGGTGGTGCGGGGGAAGGATGAATTGCTGGAACTGTTGAAGACCAACCGGTTTGGCCGGTGTGTCTACCGGTGCGATAACGATGTGGTGGACCATCAGACGGTCAATGTGGAATTTGAGGGCGGGCTCACGGTCTCGTTCGCCATGGTGGGTCATAATGCCAAGGGGCGGCGGCTGACGAAGATCAGTCTGACCAACGGGGAGATTGATTTCGACTTGTCCGAGCGCGTCGTGAAGGCCTACACCTTTGAGCCGCTCCGTGAAGCGCTGATTACGCCGGCCGGCATGGGCGGGAGTCATGCCGGGGGCGACCGGATGATCATGGACGGATTCGTGGATGCCATCCAGTCGAACGGGGCGTCCCCGATGCTGACCTCGGTGGAGATGTCACTCGACAGTCACCTGCTGGCCTTCGCGGCCGAGCAGTCGCGCCGGCAGAATGGCGCCCCGGTGGAACTCCGGGACTTTGAAGAAAAGGCCAGGGCGAAAAAGAGTTAAGCCGCTTTGTTGTTTTATGTTTGACCGTGTTGATAATAAACATTACATGTGGCTTGCAGAAGCAGGGTTCAGGAAATCACTCAGGCGGGGCATCACAATTTTTCTAAGAGGAAATGATTATGACATTGCAAGCAGGTGCGGCAGTTCGAGACATCAGTCCCACTAAAGCCATGGCCTTATATGGCTATCCTCATGTGGCGCGGGTATCCACCGGCATCCATGATCCGTTGCTGGCCTCGGCGTTGTTTCTGGAGAATAATGGAAAGACGTTGGTACTGGTGGCCCTGGATTTGCTTTTTCTGGACCCGCCGTTGGCCCGCTTGATTCGTAAACGGGTGGCCGAGGCCTTGAAAATTCCGGAGTCAGGGGTGTTTATCAGTTGCACGCATACCCATTCGGGTCCGGTGACACGTGGTCCGATGTCGGAGGGGCAGGATATCCTGGGGCGTAAGCCTGATCCGGACTATCTCACCCAAGTGGGGGATGAGGTGGTTGAGGCCGCGTTTGCCGCCGCCACGGCCGCCGTCCCTGCCGAGGTGTCCTGGACCAGTGCGGATGCCCGCGGGGTGGGCGGTAATCGCCTCTCGGCCGATGGCGTGACCGATCCGGAGTGCGGCATTCTGGCCGTACGGAATGCGGACACCAAGTCGATGTTGGCGGTGTCCCTGATCTATGGCATGCACCCGACCGTGCTTCATGAGGACTCCAAGCTGGTGTCTTCCGATTTCCCTCATTACACCCGGCTGCATCTGCGCGAGCGGTTTGGCGACGGCGTGACGGTGCTGTATCACACGGCCCCGTGCGGGAACCAGAGTCCCCGGTATTTTGTCAAGGGTCAGACGTTTGCCGAAGCGGAGCGGTTGGGTCGCAAACTGGGGGTCGCGGCGGCCTCGTCGCTGGCGGGCATCCCGGAATCCTCCTGGTCTGCTTCACCCCGGCTTGATGCCATTCTGACGCCCGTTGATTTGCCTCGCCGTCCGCTCATGCCGCTGGAGGCCGCCCAGGCGCGGTTGGATGAATACCGGGCCACATTTGCACGCTTAAAGGCGGAAGGGGCGCCCCACCCTGAAGTCCGGACCGCGGAGTGCGCCATCTTCGGTGCAGAAGGGGGCGTGGCGCTGGCCAAGTCGGAGGCCGCCGGGGATATCGCCCGCACGCTGGCAGAATATGCCCCGCTTGAGGTGCAGCTGATTCGTATCGGTGAGGTCGACGTGGTGGGCATCCCGGGCGAATGTTTCACGGAATACGCCCTTGCCATTAAGCACGCGGCTAAAACAAAGACGTTTGTGGTTAGCCTTGTGAATGGGGAGTTACGGGGGTACGTTGTGACGCCGGAAGTGCTGGCGGCAGGTGGCTATGAGGCGACCAGCGCTGTGTTCGATCCTGCGGCCGGATCCGTTCTGGTAAAGACGGCTCTGGCGTTGGGCGAACGGGTGGCCGCGGTGCGGCCGGAGAAAGGCTGACGATGATTCTGGCGATAGATTTGGGTTCGACCTCGTTCAAGGCGGCGGTTTTTGACAGTCGGCTGCGCGAGGTCGGCGGCGGCGGGCATCGGTTGCTCCATCGTTTTGGTGCGGGCGGTCAGGTTGAGCTCGATGTCGCCGTGGTGGAGACGGCGCTGCGGGGTGCCTTGGCCTCAGCCCGGGTGGCCACGCATGACATTCAAGCCATCGCCATTACCAGTCAGGCCCAGACCTTCACGGTCTTGGATGAGCGTGGACGGGCAAAGGGGCCGTTTTTCTCCTGGCAGGACCGTCGTTCCACCGCCGCCTGTGAGGAGCTGAAACAGAAGCTGCCGGAGTTTGGGGAACATACCAGTTTCGGGAATCTGGGGCCTTCCCATCAGCTCAGTCAGATCCGGCATTTACAGCCCGGCGCCAAAATGAGGCCTATCGCCTTGCCCTCCTATGTGTTGATGTTGCTGACCGGCGAGACGGTTACCGATAATAATATGGCCGCCATGAGTGGCCTCTATTCCCTGCCGCTGAAGGGCTGGTGGCCTGAAGCCCTGCGCGGGTGCGGCTTGCGCGAGCAACAGATGTCGAAGGTGATCCCTATTGGAGAGGTGGCCGCGCAGACCGCCTCCGCGGCAAGCCGGTTCGGGCTTAAGGCTGGCATTCCGGTGGTGTTGGCCGGGAACGATCAGACGGCGGGGGGCTATGCCGCCCGCCTGGATACCAAAGAGTCCCTCCTGATCACCCTGGGCACGGCGCAGGTGGCCTATGCCTGTTGCCGGCGCATGCCGCCGCCGCGGGTGGGCACGATCCGGGGGCCTTATCCCGGCGGTCGGTTCTATCGCATGGCGGCGGACAGCTGTGGCGGCAATGTGGTGAACTGGGCTGAGACGGTGTTGGCCGGGTGTCACGATGATGCAGGGTTCTTCCGTGAGGCGCAAGCGGCCCCCGCCGGGAGTCACGGGCTGGTGTTTGATGCGGCGCTGGCCTCAGGGCAGGGGGACTGGGCGAACCTCGGGCTCCACCATACCCGGGCCGATCTGGCGCGCTCCATTCTTGAGGGACTCAGCCGCCGGATGGCGGAGTTGGTAAAGCGGCTGGATCTGGATCTAAAAGGACGCGAAGTACTGGCCGCCGGCGGGGGAAGCCTGCAACCGCTCTGGCGGAAGATCGTGTCGGACGCCCTGGGCGCCAAGCTCGTTCGTACCAAGGCCAATCCCCTTCTGGGTGCGGCCCGCATGGCGAAGGAGCACGTATGAGCATCCTGAAGAAATCAAAACTGGTGGCCATTGAGGCCAAGCGTCCCGTGCGGTTGGATGGAATGTTAGGTGATCCCGTCTGGAAAGACGCGCAGGCCTATCCGCTGTCCTTATCCCTGCCCCGCCTCAAGCAGGGCGCGACCGTTCAGGAGCGCGGCACGGTAAAGGCCGTCTGGAGCCGGCAGCATCTCTATATCGGGGTTGATTTTCAGGATTCGGACGTGGTGGCCGAGGGGGCCAGTGACGGCCTGCACCATTACTCCCTGGGCGATACGGCAGAGGTGTTTCTGTGGCCCGAGGAGTACACCTGGTACTGGGAGCTCTACGCCACGCCGGCCGGCCGGCAGACTTCGTTTTTCTTTCCGGGCGGGGGGCGGCTCGGCCTGCCAAGCCATTTTTGCCAGAATTTCCGGTTTAAAGTTAAGACCCATGTGGAGGGAGTCTTGAACGACTGGCGCATACCGGAC
Organism: bacterium; assembly: GCA_037128595.1. Taxonomy (NCBI): domain Bacteria; species bacterium. The sequence continues at coordinate 30,726 of JBAXWB010000025.1, read as the reverse complement.
AAAGGGTGGTCGGCCGAGCTGGCGGTCCCCGTGAAGGCACTCACGGCGCTGGGCGAAGCCTGGGGGCCCGGCAGTCGCTGGCGGATCCTCGTCTCCCGCTACAATTATTCGCGGTGTCTGACGCGGAAGGAACTGACCATGTATCCGGCCTTGCCGGTTGATGATTTTCATGCGCGCGACCATTATGCGCAACTGATATTCGGGTCACATAAATCTTAACCCGTCACAGTCTGAACCAAGAGGAAGAGTTTGAACAGAAGCACGCAAAGCACGCAAAGGTGGCTACGGCGAATACGCCGCAGCCACATGAACATTTTTGGAATTCAAAACCAGGGTGTTGGCGCCGAAGGCAAAACCATTTTCTCCTTCGCGGTCTTCGCGAGCTTCTGTTCAAATTCTTTTTCCGAGCCACAAACAAGAACACGATGGATGCCATTCGTTAGGTGCTTATGAAAACATTATGTATTGAGAATGTGAAGCTGGTTCTGCCGGGGCGCAAGATCCTGCCGGGCCGGATTGTAGTTGAGGACGGTAAGATTCGTTCGCTTGGACCCGATGCAGAAGTGCCGGCAGGAGCGACAGTGGTGCAAGGGCAGGGGCGGTTGCTGACCCCGGGGCTGATCGACATGCATACGCATGGGTTCCAAACCTTTTTATACGAGCGGGGTCCTGAAGATCTGCTGGCCGCAGGACGTGAATTGGGGCGGGTGGGGACGACGACGATCCTGCCCACGGTGGTGCCGAACGGCGCGCGGGACTGGCTTGATAAGCTGGCGCGCCTGGAGTCGTGTCTGAAAGATATTCAGGGCGTCAGTATTCCCGGGTTCCATCTGGAAGGGCCGTTCATGGCCCTGCGGGGTGCCGCCTGCGAACTTGTTCCGGGCGATGTCGGCTGGCTTAATGAGCTGGTGGCGGCCGCCAAAAACCGGATAACGGTGATGTCTATCAGTCCGGATACACCCAACATCATTCCGGTCATCGAGCGCCTGCGCGAACTCGGGATTGTGGCCTTTGTCACCCATACCTGCGCCACAGTAGCCCAGACGCAGGCGGCCATCGATGCCGGGGCGCGGCATGCAACCCACTTTTATGATGTATTTCCCATTGGTCCCGTGGTGGATCCCGGAGTGAGGCCGGCGGGGGTGGTGGAAACCTTCCTGGCGGATTCCCGGGCGACGGTGGATGTGATTCCGGATGGGTGTCATGTGCATCCCGTGGTCATTCAGATGGCGATTCAGGCCAAGGGCTGGCAGGGAGTTTCGGCCATTACGGACAGCAATATCGGGGCCGGTCTGCCACCGGGCGAGTATCCGACCCCCTGGGGCTTTCCGGTCCGCGTGGAGCCCGGTCGCGGGGCGCGCAACGCCGACCCGGCGCATCGCGGGTATGGGACGCTGGCTGGAAGCGCGCTGACCATGGATGTCGCCATGAGCAACCTCAACAAGTGGATCAAGTTGCCGCCGGCGAAAATATGGGCGATGGGCACGGCGAATCCGGCCCGGGTGCTCGGGTTGAAGGCCAAAGGCAACCTGGTGGCCGGAGCTGAAGCCGATTTGGTTTTATGGGATGCGGACAAAATGGCCGCACTCACGTGGGTTAACGGAGAGTTAGTGTTCGAACGATAACGAAAAGGAAAAGACTATGAAAAAATGGACGTTTAAACCGGCTGAATTTGTTCCCTATCAGGATCTGAAGGCGATCGAGAAGGTCATGAAAATCAAAAAGGCGGATATTGCCAAACACCGCAACCCGGATTACCGGATTACCGTCATGCCTGGCGCCGAGATAGGTTTTCGCCTGGTGACGGACATTTTTCATCGCATCTGGCTGGCCGCTGAAGAAGGGCGGCCGATGGTGATGATCACGCCGAATCCGTCCCGGGGTTATATGAAGGTCGCGTATTTGATCAACAAATTCGGGGTGGATTGCAAGCATTTGCACACCTTTAATATGGATGAATATGCCAACGAGAAGGGCGAGACACCGCCGGAGTCCTGGGAGTATGGCTTCATGCATTCATTCAAGAAATACTTCTGGAGCCAGATCGATGAGAAACTGCGCCCGCCGGAAAAACAGATGCAGGGCCCGACTACAAAGAACATCAAGGACTACGGCAAGATGATTGCGGACAAAGGCGGGGCTGATATCTGTTACAGCGGGCCGGGTTGGACGGGCCATCTGGCGTTTGTTGAGCCGGATGCACCTGAATTTCAGGCCAAGACGGTCAAGGAGTTCATGACCATGGGGCCGCGGATCTGCCGGCTGAGTCCCTTCACCCTGGCGCAGAATTCCCTGCATGGGAGTTTCGGGGCAAGTGGTAATCTGTCTGCCGTGCCACCCATGGCGGCGACCATCGGCCCGGCGGAAGTGGTCGGCGCAAAGAACCGCATTGATATTCACAGTCTGAGCGTCAATGGGGCCTTTGCCTCCTGGCAGCGGCTCACGTCGCGGCTCTGCATGCACGGTCCGGTCACGCCTCGAATGCCAACCTCGATTATGCAACTTCTGCGCACGGACGTGTGGGTGTCCGAGATGAGCGCCGAGGATGTCAAGCCGCGCTGGGAGTTGGAATATTGAGGGGGATCTGGTTTTGACAGAGCAAAACCCTCCATTGGAATTAAATGGAGGGCGCCGCTCTGTCGGCGCCGGGTGATAAGTACGTAGAAATTCATATGACTGATCTTCAACCATCACCATTGGTCGGGGCTGGTGCCGGGGGTGACCCCGGCGCCAAGACCTTCCATTGCGGCACGCTGACCTATACGAAACTGGGGCTGGTGGGCTTGTTTGCCTGGCTGCTCTGGGGTGGGTTCTGTTTTACCCTGATGGAAAGCGTGGAGCCCCGCGTGCTTCCCTTGAAGTTGAAATCGCTGGGATGTTCGAACTGGCTGATGGCGTTGATCATGACTTCAGCGCCAGGCGTTCTGAACATGACCATCTGCCCCTATATCAGTTTCAAGAGCGATCGCTACCGGAGCAAGTGGGGGCGGCGAATCCCCTTTATTGCCTCGACCATGCCATTCCTGTGCCTCTGTCTGGTGCTGATTGGCTGGGGTGATGAATTTTCAGTCCTGCTGCAGCGCCATTCCCAGTTTGCTCAACAATTTGCCCCGGCTACCGTCACAATCGCCTTGATCTCGTTTTTTGTAGTGATGTTCGCATTCTTTAACATGTTTGTCGGGTCGGTTTTCTATTATCTCTTTAACGATGTCGTTCCACCCCAGTTCTTGGGCCGATTTTTCGGGTATTTCAGAATCGTGGGTAATGCCGCGGGTGCGATCTTCAATTACTTTATCTTCAGATATGCTGAATCGCATATGCGGGAAATCTTCACCGGAGCCGCTATCCTGTACTTTGTCGGGTTTACCCTGATGTGTCTGATGGTTAAAGAGGGCAAGTATCCGCCTATCACCGAGGAGAAGGCCAAGCAGAATAAAGGATTTTCCGGGATCAGAACATTTTTCAAGGAATCCTTCGGGGATTCGTTCTATTGGTTGATGTTTTTAGCCAACTCAACCACCGCGATCGGTGGTTGCATCGGTACCTTCATGGTTTTTTTCAATAAAGACATGGGGTTGTCGCTGGACCAGATGGGGAAGCTGGGGGCCATTGGCATGGTGGTGTCCATTGTGGCGGTGTATTTCTTCGCTGTATTCATTGACCGCTGGCATCCCCTGCGCATCACGGTATACCTGTCGATATTCTCGACTATTGGCGCCTTGATGGGGTGGGTGTGGATCTTCGTCTCCCTCCCGGGGAATGTATTTTTCTGGCTTTCCCTCAGCGGGGTGCTGACCGCGGCATTTCAAACAGGGCTCAGCAATGCCGGATCTATGCCGCTTTTAATGCGGGTTTTTCCCCAGTCCCGGTTTGGACAGTTCTGTTCAGCCCGGGCACTGATCCAGTCGCTTTGCGTCATTGTCTTCAGCATTCTGGCGGGGTTGTACATTGATGTGGTGCGGTACTTTTGCCATGGGTCTGATTTTGCCTATCGTTGGATTTTTGCATGGACCACGGTCTGCATGCTGGCCTACACCGGCTTTAGTATTTTGGTGTATGTGAAGTGGTATCAACTGGGAGGGGACGCCCATTTCCATCCGCCGGCGTCCTGGAATGAAAATAAACATGAGGAAATCCCCATTGTCACCACGGTTGGCCCGCAAACCCGCTGGCTCAAGATCGCCATGTGGGTGTTTGATGGGATCATGGCCCTGTCGGCGCTCGGCATTCCTTGCCTCATGGTCTGGATGAAACATGAAGGCCTGATGAGGGCCTTCTGGTGGCATGGCTGGCTCTTGTTGCCTCTTTCATTGGGAATCTGGGCCTACTGGGGCCTTATCCGGAAAAGTATTCTCAGGGACATGGCGCGGGTTCGCGCCAATGAGCCGCTACGGAACGGGATTCCCCACCACGGCGTGATCCTGGTCATGGGCATCAAATACCTGGTGGTGCAACTGGTCTGGATCGGCCAGGTAGTGGTTACCGTGAATATGAAGTTGGAATCCAGCGCCATCGTGTTTACTCTGGCGAGTCTGATTGTAGATGTGATGCTGGTGGGGGCGATCCATTTATTGTGCCGGATTGAGCGTGGCTATTCCACAACACTGGACGCAAATTTAGCCGAAGCCGCGCCCTGAATAAACAATTTGAGACAGAATGAGCAAAATGAGTGAAATGGGAAAACAGGGAAAAATTGGGGTAGGGATAGTCTTGGCGATCGCCGGTTTGTACTTCTTTTCATATTTTCAGCGGGTGGCGGTCCCGGGGTCCATCTTCAATGATATTCAGTCTGAATTCCTGATGACGGCGTCAGAGGTGACGAAGCTCAGCGCCATCTATCTTTTTTTATATGCCGCCATGCAGCCCTTTGCCGGATATATGGCCGACCGTTGGGGTGGCATCAAAGTCGTATTGGTGAGCGGGGTGCTGTTTGTGATTGGCTCCACGCTGTTCCCGTTAGCCTGTGGCAAGTGGGGCTTGTATGGGAGTCGGGCGTTGGTGGGATTAGGGTCCAGCACCATGTATTTGTGCATGGTCAAGGAAACCGATCATTATTTCAGCAGCAAGAACTTTGCGCCGGTATTCGGGCTGCTCTGTGTCCTGGGGTCTTGCGGGGGGCTGGTCGGCACCCGGCCGTTCCGGATGCTGGTGGAGCACATCGGCTGGCGTCATTCCTGTATGGCGGTGGCCGTGGCGACGGGAGTGGTGCTGATTCTGGCCTGGCTCATCATGCGGCAGGTGGAACGTGAAGTGCCCGTCAAATCCAATGCCCACCTGTTTCACAGCGTGGTAGGGGTGTTTAAAAATAAACTCAACTACCCCATTCTGGGCACGATCCCCCTGTGTTTTGGGATTTATTTCAGTATTCAAGCCACCATCGGGCCGAAATTCCTTCAGGATTTCTGCGGACTCTCCTCGCTGGCCTCCTCAAACTTCACGTTCGCCATGATGCTGTCGATGCTGACGGTAATGCTGTTTTCGGGGCTGGTCAGCAAGCAGTTGGGTAGCCGGCGAAAGGGTTTTCTCGTGTTTAACAGCGTCGCCACGATGGTGGCGATGCTGACGATCGTGCTCGGGATTGTTTTCAAGTTGCCGCCGGCCATTTTCCTGTGCGCCTTTGTCCTGTCGGCGGCCGCCGCCGGCTGCACCCCGGTGAATGCCGCCTTTATGAAGGAGCTCAATCCGCCCGGAAATGTCGCCGTTTCGATCGGCATCTTCAATACCGTGACGTACGCCATGGTGGCGCTTATGGCGCAGGGAGTAGGGCAAGTCCTCGATCACTTCAAGGCCAGCGCCGTGGTGGTCAACAAGGTGATGGTCTACCCGCCGGCGGCCTATCTGGCCTTATTTGGCATCCTGTTGGGGGTGTCCATCTGGGCCTTCACGATGTCGCTCTATAGCCGTGAAACCCACGGGTTGAACATCAACGGAAAATGACTGTGGAGCGTGTGCGTGATCAGCGCTTGCGGGGGAAACCTGGCAGGCTTATCTGTCGCCAAATTTGATTTTCTCTCTCTAAATCTCCGTTTCTCTGGTAAATCTTTAACTTTAGTCTCTTTGAGGGGGCCGGAATGATGAGGGCGGGCGGGCGTAACGCTTCCTGAAGGCGGCTGAGAAATAGAGTTGATTGCTCCAGCCTGTCAAATGGGCGATTTCCTTGAGCGGATACCGGGACTGTTTGATCAGCGTCATGGCCCGGCGCAGCCGGATGTCGATCATGGCCTGCCGGACGCTATGTCCGGTGGATTGCCGGAAGATACTGCTGAGGCGGGAGACCGATAGTCCCGCCGCCGCCGCCACTTGGGGAAGCGACAGGCTCGCCTCACAATAGTGGGTGAGCACGAAGGCCAGGGCTTCTGATACCCGGTGCTCGGTGGAGTCATGACGGTCCGGGATGGAAGTAGTCATCCCGGCATAAGTGGAGAGAAGGATGCGCAAGAGCCCGAGGGCATGTTCCTTCTCCCAGGTGTTTCCCGTAGCAAGATGCGCCACTTTTTCAATGATGGAGCCAGGGGTGTCTCCCAGAAGTTCTGTCCATTTCGTGAATTGGTCGACCGAGAGCGCGGAATAGAGGCCCATGGGGTGATGGTGATGATCAGTCACTCCTGTTTTTCTGGATTTATTGGGGATGTGAATGACTAATACCCGTAAATCATCCGTTTGAGGCAACTCACTGGCGGCGTGCAGGCATTCCGGAGGAGCGATCAGGATCGAGCCTTTGGCATAGGTTTCAGGCGGGCGCCCCGCCACTTCAAAACGCATGGCCCCCCGCATCGCAAAGAACAATTCCCAGTCGTCGTGGTGATGAAGTCCCTGCTGCTGGAATCCGGGGACGGGCGTCTCGCGGGCGCCGTGAACCACGTGCAGTAAGTGGGAATGGCCGAGGGCGTGACTCAATACCCAATGTAAATCTTTGGTGAGCGAGGCAAGCCCTGAAGAGGAATGGGTTGGCGTGAGATTGTCGAATTTCATATATCGCGCGATTATATCACATATCATTTTGCCATCAATACCCGCATAGGCGATTGACATACCGGTGGCCGGTAACGAATAATCACATACTAATCGTGGTTGAAAGAGGCAAGGAGAGGGCCATTATGAGTCTTGTTACAAATCCGGATCACATTCGCCTGGGCATCATCGGCATGACAGAAGGCAACGGTCATCCGTTCAGCTGGAGCGCCATGTTTAATGGCTATGACCGCAGTGCCATGATGGCGGAATGTCCGTTTGCCGGGATTCCGGTTTATTTGAACAAGGAGCCTTCGGAGACGCTGCGGATCACGGGGGCCACGGTGACGCACATCTATTGTGACCAGCGACCGGATGCGGAGAAAGTGGCGAAGTGTTCCCTCATCCCGCAGGTAGTTGATAAACCTGAAGATTTTATCGGGAAAGTGGACGCGGTGATTATTGCCACCGATATCGGCAGTGAACACGTCAGGCGGGCCCGGCCGTTTGTTGAAGCCGGGCTGCCGGTATTCATCGACAAGCCGCTGTGTGATAATCAGAAAGATCTGGGCCTCTTCCGGAAATGGATTGTTGATGAAGCTAAGCCGGTGATGTCCTCCAGTTGCATGCGGTACGCCAAGGAATTCGCGCCTTACCACCGGCGCACGCAGGAATTGGGGCAGCTCCGGTTTGTGTCCATGCCGATGGCTAAGAAATGGGAGACCTATGGCATCCATGCGCTGGAGTCGATCTATCCGATTGTCGGGCCCGGGTTTGAGACGATTCAGAACCTGGGGACGGCGGAACGGAATGTGGTCCATATGACGCACCGGCGCGGGATAGATATCGTGATCGGTTGTATCAAGGACATCCAGTATGGCGGTGCCCTGAACCTGGGCGGAACGGCGGGGAACATCACGCTTACGTCCCAGGATACGTTTTATGCGTTTAAAGCCCAGTTACAGGCGTTTGTCGACTTCCTCCGTTCCGGGAAATACCCCTTCCCGTTCAGTGAAACCGATGAACTGATGAGATTGGTGATCGGCGGCATTGAAAGCCGGGAAGCTGGCGGCAAGGTGGTCGAGATTGGGCGCGGAAAGGATTTTTGACAGAATGAACAGAATGCACAGAATGGTAAGTAATCTGTGGACTCATTTTGTGTATTTTGTTCATTTTGTCTGAATATTTTTGTTTTGCTATGCCAGTTTAGGAGAATACACCGATGAATGTACTTGAGAGTTTTTCGCTGAAGGGGAAAGTGGCGCTGTTGACCGGGGGTGCCGGTAAATACGGGCGGCAGATCGTGGCCGCCCTCGCCGAGGCCGGCGCTGAAACCTATATTGCCTCCCGCAATCTGGAGGCGCTGGAGAAGGTCGCTTCCGAGGAGCGCGCCAGGGGCTATACGGTCACGGCGCTTCCATTGGACTTGGAAAACGAAGAGTCGATTTTCAAGCTCCATGCCGAAATCATGAAGCGCAGCGGGAGAATGGATGTGCTGATCAATAACGCGGTTATCCGCTCCGCGATGAATGGCTGGGACTATCCCTTGGCGGATTTCGATCGCAGTTTGCATATCAATGCCTCCGCCCTGTTTGTCATCACCCGTCTTTTCGCTGAAGAGATGAAGAAGCAGCAAAGCGGCTCGATCATCAATATCGGGTCGATGATGGGCATGGTCGGCATTGAAATGGCGAATTATGAGGGGACGGACATGAATCCCAATCCCTCCCCCATCTATTTTTATGAAAAAGGGGGAATGATCAATTTCACACGCTGGGCGGCCAGCATGCTGGGCACCTATAAGGTCCGGGTGAATTGTGTGTCACCGGGCGGGTATTGGGAGGCCTCCCAGCCTGAGAAATTTGTAAGGAATTACAGCGCCAGAACGCAGCTGGGAAGAATGGCGAATGATACCGATTTGAAGGGGATTGTTGTCTACCTGGCGTCTGATGCCTCCGTGTATCTGACGGGTGCCAATATTCCTGTGGATGGCGGTTACACCGCGAAGTGAGGAAGCCGCCCTGAAAGGGCTGAATGCTTCAGCCAGGGTTTCACCCTTGGCTGTGGAGGTTCTCCCCTTCAGGGAGAAAAAATGCAAATCAACTTTTGCAAGTAAGGTAGCGCTAACGAAAGGAAATAATATGAGTACTCTTAAGATGCGTCCTAGTAAGGTGTTGAAGAAGCTCCGGGCTGGAGAAGTGGTTAATTGTTTCAAGCTTAATCTGGCGGATGCGCGCGCCATGGAAATTGCGGCCTTGGCGGGCTTCGACTGCCTCTGGCCGGACATGGAGCATGTGCCCAATGATTACTCCGTGATTGAGAAGGGGGTCTGGGCGGCCAAGTGCCATGATGTGGATGTAATGGTCCGCGTCCCGCGCGGCAGTTACAGTGACTATATCCGGCCGCTGGAGATGGATGCGTCCGGCATCATGGTGCCGCACATCATGGGGTTGGCGGATGCAAAGGCCGTGGTGCGGATGACCCGGTTTCATCCGATCGGCCTGCGTCCTGTGGATGGCGGTAATGCCGATGGTGCCTATTGTGGCATTGAGTTTACGGAGTATTTGAAGCAGGCCAATGAGCAACGATTTCTGGTGGTCCAGATCGAAGACCCGGAACCGCTGGCGGAGTTGGAGGCCATCGCGGCCTTGCCGGGCATTGATATGCTGTTCTTCGGGCCGGGTGACTTCAGTCAGAGTATCGGGGCCCCCGGTGTCTGGGATCATCCCCGGCTGCTGGAAACACGTCGCAGGGTGGCCGAGGTGGCGCGGGCGCATGGCAAGTTTGCCGGCACCGTCGGGTCCACGGCCAACATGAATGAATTGATTGCGATGGGGTACCAGTTCCTGAATCTGGGGGCTGACGTGGTCGGGTTGTCGCAATACTGCAACGCGATCATGGCTGAATGCGACAAGCGCCCGGCGGCTGAGGTCAAAAGTATTTATGGTGGGAAATAGTGGAGTTTTTAGCTGGAAGAGCCTGATATCTTTCGCCCTTGATCGATTAGCGCGATTAATCGCGATCCGCTCCTTGACAAAATACCAGGTCTGGCTTAAGAGCTCCCTCCATGATTGAAACTATAAGTGCCTCGATTACCTCGTTATTCACGGTCGCCGGGCTGTTGGCCCTGTTGAATGTCATTCTGATTGATATTGTCCTGAGCGGGGACAACGCCATTGTCATTGGCATGGCCACCAAGGACCTGCACGGTAAAGAACGCAAGCGGGCCATTGTCATCGGGATTGTCCTCGCCACGATCTTGCGGATCATTTTTGCGTCCACGGTGGTGTATCTGCTGCGGATTGTCGGGATCAAGTTCGCCGGTGGCCTGCTGCTGCTCTATGTGGTATGGAAGTTCTATCGCGAGCTGAGGCGCGGGGGTGCGGACGGGGAGGAGGCCGGAGGCGCCGGCAAAAAGGAGGTCCGGACGCTGAAGAGTGCGGTCTGGCTGATCCTGATCGCGGATGTGTCGATGAGTCTGGACAATGTGCTGGCGGTATCGGGGGCCTCGCGTGAGAATTTCCTGGTGCTGGGCATTGGCCTGGTCTTTTCGATTATCCTGATGGCCATTGCCTCGAACTACATCGCCTCCAAGCTTGAACGATATCCGCAGGTCCAGTGGGCGGGGCTGCTGGTCATCCTGTTTGTGGCCATTGAGATGATGTTGTCCGGGACGCATGAGCTTGAGGAGAAGGTCTTCCGCATCAATCTGCTGCCGGTGGTCATGTTTATGCTGGCCCTGGGCGGGTTTGCGTTGCATACCCGTTATATCAAGCCGGCGGCACAGGAGCGGCTGGCGGCCTGGGCCGCACAGAACTGGCGCAGCCTGATTCTCGCCAATCTGGTGGTGGTCCTGGCGCTGATCTTCTTCGGCGGCGTCATTCATGCCTTCATGCTGAATCATCCCGCCATCCGCTGGTTCGCCTGTGCCCTCATCCTCTTCATCATCATCGAGGTCGTCGCGACGTTGAGGCGGAAATAGTTATCAGTTATGGGTTATTAGTTATTCGAGGAGGAATCCCCTAATGTGGGAGGCGCGCTCCGCCGCGGCGACGCTTATCATAAACGGCGGCCTTTTCGGACCTGTCGCGGCACGGAGTGCCCCTCCCACATTGAGCTCCCGCTCTCCAATATCCACTAACATTCTTTCTCTTTAATGTGGGAGGCGCGCTCCGCCGCGGCGACTCTTCAGTCTTCCTTGTCGAATTGTACAGGCCAGTCCAGAGGGACGATGTGTTTGTACTTCGGATGTGCGGATGACCATTGCCACTCAGCGGCTGAACTGGTCCATTCTTTCCTTACAGGGTTATTCTCAATATAATTCCGCACAAACTGAAACTGGCGGGATGTTCGGATCCGCGTCTCATGAAATCCATCCTGCCACGCTGCGCCACCTTCTTGGAGCGCGACCCGGGTTTGTCGGCTGATCCAATGACATGCTTTCCGCATGAACATGACGACATCATCCCCTCCAACCGTATGAAACATCAAGTGCCAGTGATCAGGCATGACGACAAAGGCGGCGACGGGAAGTTTGTCTTGATTGGCATACCAAACGAAAGCATCTGCAATTTTTTCTGCAACACCTGCTACAAGAAGTGGGCGACGGGGCTCAAGACATTTTGTAACAAACCAACACCCGCTTCGGCCATAACTTCGATAGCCACGCAAGCTGGACGAGTGGGCTGGGCTCGCAGATTGATCGCCAGTCATTGTTATATCCTCAATAGGCCAGTCGCGGCACGGAGTGCCCCTCCCACATTGAAATCCCGAATTTGGGCACCAATAACCAATAACAACTAACCATTAACCTCGCCCCAATAGGGCGAGGAACTCCTCTTTCACCGGCCTTGCCCGCAGTGTCTCCATTCGCCGCTTCTGCGACTCGAGAATCGTCTGCCGGAAAGAAGCATCGAAACAGGCCATTCCAAAGAGCTCGGCCAGTTCTTCAGTCCGCAAATCATCGAACAGGACGCCGGCGTCGCCCATCGCCTCCGGGGTCCCGCCTGTATGGCGCGCAAGCACCGGTACGCCCTTGTCCATGGCTTCGAGCAGGGGCAGACAGTAGCCCTCATGCCGGCTGGTGGTGACAAACAGGTCCGCCACCTGGTAGTAGGCATTCAGCCCCGCGGGCGAGGCGAACCGTTCGAAAAAGACGGTGTCCAGGCCCAGTTCCGCCGCATACATTTTGAGCATGGCGTAGTAGGTCGGTGCACTCCGGTCGGACCCCACGATCAGCAGGCGGCTCTGGGTCTCGATATTCTTGTGGAACCAGGCAAAGGCGGTGATCAGCTCCTCGATACATTTGTTCGGGGCGATGCGTCCGACAAAGAGAATGTTCTTCATGGGGACGGCAAACTTGGCCAGAACGGATGGATCCGGCGGAAGGGCCGGCTCGTCCGGCCTGAACAACAGCGGGAACACTTTCGCTTGTGCGAAGCCAAGGGCCGTGAGCTCCGCGGCATTATAGGCCGAGTCCGCCCAGATGGCGTCAGCTTGGCCGAGAATGGCCTTCAGTTCCTGCCGGGCCTCGGTCAGGTGCCGGGCCACCGTTGCGTCAAAGGGCGCGAAGAATTCGGGAGGAGTGATGTTGTGATAGATCACGATTTTCCGGGCTAACGAAGAGTCGCCGCGACGTAGCGCGCCTCCCACATTAGGGGAATGATCTGTAATGTGGGGGGCGAGGAAGGCCGCGGTGGCCGGGGAGGTGATGGAGTAGTGGAAGAGCACTGTGTCGTCCGGTCCGGGGTGAAATGCTTCCAGGGGACGGCAGCTTTCAGTCGCATCGGCGGCAATGCGGTTGGCGGGGGCGTAGATCTCGGAGGCCAATCCGGCCTCGCGGCAGATCGCCCGCAAGGCCAGCGCCTCATGGGAAATAGCATCCCCCGCGGCAAATCCGGCAACCAGTTGATGTAAGGCAGTAGGCTTCATATATTCCTCAAAAAGAAGAAGACTTCACCACTAATTTAAGAAATGAAGGAAATCCGAAAAGTCCAATATGTTTTGCGATTTGTCATGGCTGGTATGGGCATTCTGTAGAAAACTATTTTCCCGGATTTGTCGCCAGCCACGAAAAATCGCAAAACGTTTTTCCCCGGACATTTAAGATGCGCGGATTCAGGACGTTCGGCTCATTAATTTGATTCACGGAAAACCGTTTCGGCATTTTTCCCGGCGTGTATTCCACGCCGGAAAAAATGCCGAAACATTTCTTTTCGCGTTCTTCGCGGCTTCGCGTGAAATCTCTTTTCTCATTATTTCTTCATTTCTTAAATTAGCCTGCCCTACGTAGTCCCGCTCGTGCGGGACGAAGGAGGGTGGTGAAGTCTTTCCTTCTCCAGCTCCCGGATCCGCTGCTCGAGGGCTTCGATCCGTTGGGTGAAAGCTGCATTCTGGAAATCCTGGGCGCTGATGACCAGTTCGTTGATGGCGTTCTGCTGGGTGGCCATCCGGTCGTGTTGGTAGCGCAGGAGTTTCCAGAGGACCGTCTTCAGGCGTTTCATGAGACTCCCCGCCAGTCCGGGTTTGCCGGGGGTGGGGAAGGGCTCGGTAGAGAGGGCATACCGCAACCGCATCAGTTTGCTGAAGCGCTCCAGATACTCGGTATGGTCGCGGGAGTTCGAGAGCGAGAGCGCGGAATCCGCCGCAGACCAGGGCGACAACGCCCCCTGATGGCGTCCCGCCCGACGGGTCAGTTCCCGCCCGATCTCCGCCGTCTCATCTTTTCCAGCCACCACAATTTGCATGAATTCAAGGTGTCAGGTTCACTCCGCCAAGTCAAGCGGTTCGGGAACCCCTCACCCTGGCCCTCCATGGCCGCCGTAGCCTAGCGGCATAGGCGGCTCCCCCCCCTACTTCGTCCCGATGTACGGGACTACGAAGGGCATGGAGGGGCGAGGGAATGGGAATCTTCTCCCTCTCCCTTGAGGGGAGAGGGTGGGGGTGAGGGTGTGTCTTCTCCCTCTCCCTTGAGGGGAGAGGGTTGGGGTGAGGGTGTCTCCTCAGTTCTCCTAGTTATCTTAAACTAACCTATTGATAAACAAGTACTAAGCAAGTATAGTCCGCGCATGAACCAAGTCGTTAAATTGGAAAATCTGCAAGATCGAATCATTGAGATCAGAGGGCAACGAGTTCTGCTTGATTGCGATGTGGCCGAGCTTTATGGGGTTGAGACCCGGGATATCAATAAGGCGGTCACCAACAATCAGGAAAAGTTCCCTGAAGGGTATATCTTTGAGCTGACACGGCATGAAAAAGAGGGACTGGTGGAAAATTTACACCGGTTCGGGAGGCTCAAACACTCAACGGTTAATCCCAAGGCATTTCCCGAGAAGGGGCTCTACATGTTGGCCACCATTCTCAAGAGTCGTAAAGCATTGCAGGCGACGCTGGCCATCATCGAGACGTTCATACAAATCCGGCAACTATCGAGAAATATCCGGGATCTGAGGAGGGTCCAAGACAAAACGGCCCAGAAGGCACTCATGCAGCAAAGCGGGGAATTGGTTGCGGGTATTTTTGATGACGAGCTAAAGACCAGTGACACCGAGACCTCTATTGAGTTGAATTTTGCCGTCCTAAAGTTCAAGCACATGATCAAAAGGAAGAAAGGGACTTGAGGGTAGTGGTGAGGGCATCTGCTCCCTCTCCCTTCAGGGGAGAGGGTTGGGGTGAGGGTGTGTCTGCTCCCTCTCCCTTCAGGGGAGAGGGTTGGGGTGAGGGTGTCTTCTCCTGATGATAGGGCGAAAGGCTGGATTATTTGCGATTATGATCCGGAAACCCCTCACCCTAGCCCTCTCCCCCAGGGGGCGAGGGAATTGAGGGGGTTGGGGTGTAGAAGGTAACTCGTGCAAACTAAAAATAAAGACCTCGCCCGTGCCATGCGCCATCAATTAACGTGGGCCGAGAAAGCTTTGTGGCGCCAGCTCCGAAACCGAAAACTGGAAGGTTTGAAGTTCAGGCGCCAACAACCGCTCGGTTCCTACATTTTGGATTATTATTGCGCTGAGAAAGGTCTCGTCGTTGAACTTGATGGTGGCCAGCATGATTTCCCAGAAGAACGGGACTATGATTTGAGAAGGACGCAGTTCTTGAGAAATGAAGGGCTGGAGGTTATTCGGTTTTGGAATAGTCAGATAAGGGAAAATCTACCGTGGGTTCTTGAGTTGATTCGGCAGAAGGCGGGGGTATCCGGAAACCCCTCACCCTAGCCCTCCATGGCCGCCGTAGCCTAGCGGCATAGGCGGCTCCCCCCCCTACTTCGTCCCGATGTACGGGACTACGAAGGGCATGAAGGGGCGAGGGAATGGGAATCTTCTCCCTCTCCCTTCAGGGGAGAGGGTGGGGGTGAGGGTGTGTCTTCACCCTCTCCCTTCAGGGGAGAGGGTGGGGGTGAGGGTGTGTCTTCTCCCTCTCCCTTCAGGGGAGAGGGTGGGGGTGAGGGTGTGTCTTCTCCCTCTCCCTTCAGGGGAGAGGGTGGGGGTGAGGGTGTATCCTCAGGGGCGAGGGTGGGGATCAGACGTGATGCGCTTTGCTGTCGGCATGATGGCGGACGTCCCGGCCTTCGACGACGAAGATGGTGACCTCGGCGATGTTGGTGGCATGGTCGCCAATCCGCTCCAGATAGCGGGAGACTAACAGCAGGTCCAGGGCCCGTGCCACGGACGAGGAGTCCCGCGCCATGAACTCCGTCATTTCCAGGGTAATCGTGTCTTTTAAATCATCCAGCCGGTCATCCCGCAGCAGGACCTCCCGGGCCAGGTCGACGTTCCGGTTCACAAAGGCGTGGAGGCTGTCGCGTACCATCCCCTGGGCAATGAGGGCCATCTCGGGAATGATCCGGAACGGTTTCAAGGGCGGTTCCTTGAGCAGATGCTCGGCCTTCTGGACAATGTTCACGGCCTCATCGGCCAGGCGCTCCAGTTCGGCATTGGTCTTGGCCGCTCCCATGATGAACCGGAGATCGCCCGCCGCCGGCTGATGCAAGGCGATCAGGGTGAGGCAGGTCTCGTCGATCTCGATCTGCAGGTGATTGACCTGCTCCTCACGTTGCCACACCGGCGCCATCAACGCGGCATTGCGGTCAACGACCGCCTTGACCGCATCGGCAATCATCACCTCGGACATCGCGCTCATTTTAATGAGCTGATGCTTCAACGCCTGTAAACTTTCGTCAAAATGCCGTTCCATGATGCACTGGTCCTTTCTATGGACACTCTTTATTTAAAAATACTAACAAAATTGAGTACTTCACCACTAATTTAAGAAATTGAATAAATCCGAAAGAAAAAAGATAATGTTGCGGCATTTTTGTTCGGGAGTACCCGAACCAAAAATCCCGCAACGGGTTTTTGGTAATCTATAAAATGAGCATGCCTCGTTAGAGGTCGAACCTTGTATTTCCCACCCCTGTTTTTCCCCGGATAGCCGTTTTCGATTTTTATGGCTGGCGCACACGCCAGATATAAAAATCGAAAAACATTATGCCAAGTCTGAATTTCTTTCATTTCCCAAATTAGTGGTGAAGTCTTCACCCATACCGTCCGCTCACGTAATCCTGGGTCCGTTTATCCTGCGGGCTGGTGAAAATACCGGCCGTTGGACCGAATTCTATCATTTCGCCCAGCAGCATGTAACCGGAATAGTCGGAGATCCGGGCCGCCTGCTGCATATTGTGCGTGACGATCACAATCGTATAATTGGCCTTGAGGTCGAGCATCAGCTCCTCGATCCGCCCGGTGGACATCGGGTCCAGGGCCGAGCAGGGTTCGTCCATCAGGATCACCTCGGGCTCCACCGCCAGCAACCGCGCCACACAGAGCCGCTGTTGCTGGTCCAGGGGGAGCTCCAGGGCGGACTGTTCCAGCTTGTCCTTCAGGTTCTCCCACAAGGCGGCCGCCTTGAGGCTGCGCTCCACAATCTCGTCGACCTGGTGCCGGTCAGTCATGCCGGCCACTTTCAGTCCAAAGGCGACATTGTCATAGATGGACAGGGGAAAGGGATTCGGCCGCTGAAAGACCATTCCCACGCGTTTGCGCAGGGCACAGACGTCCATACCGGAGTCGTAGATGTTTTTACCGTCCAACCGGATGGAGCCGGTGACGCGTACGCTGGGGATGAGATCGTTCATCCGGTTCAAGGTGCGCAGCAGGGTAGATTTGCCGCAGCCCGAGGGGCCGATCAGTGCCGTGATATGGTGCCGCCTGACCTCCATGGGCACGCTCTTGAGCGCCTGGAACTCCCCGTAGAAGAGATTCAGATCCTTGACCGTTATAACCATGTCGTGTGAGTTCATAAGAAAATCAGTATTCAGTTCCCAGTATTCAAAAATAAAATCATGATCACTCTATTGTCTCCCTGCCCACCCTGGCCTCTCAGGTGGCGTTCGACGTCCCGGCGAACGATTCTCTTGCGTCCATCCTGCCAATCAGCCGCCGAGACGTCGGCTGCCACCTGTGCTTCGCGCTCACTCTGTCACTGCCCACTGTCATCCAAACCTCCCTGTCACATAATCGTTGGTTCGGGTGTCGTGCGGGACGGTGAAGATCTGCTCGGTATTGCCATACTCCACCATCTCGCCGGTCAGGAAGAAGGCGGTCTCATCGGCCACCCGCGCTGCCTGCTTGGTATTATTGGTCACCAGGATGATGGTGTAGCGCGCCTTCAGGATCGTCAGCGCCTCCTCGATCTTGGCGGTGGAGATGGGGTCCAGCCCGGAACAGGGCTCATCCAGCAGGATCACTTCCATCTCCTCCATCGCGAGCACACGGGCGAGGCACAACCGCTGCTGCTGGCCCCCTGATAACCGGAGGCCCGACATCTGGAGGCGGTCCTTGACCTCATCCCAGATGAACGCGCCCTTGAGGCTGCGCTCGACAATGTCGTTCAGTCGGGTCTTGTCGCGCACGCCCGACAGGCGCGGGCCATAGACGACATTCTCGTAGATGCTCATCGGCAGGGCCACGGGCAGGGCGAAGAGCATGCCGACCCGCTTGCGCAGGGAGACCACATCGAAGGCGGGATGATAGATATCCTGTCCATCCAGGAGCACCCGCCCCTCGACATGCATCTCGGGGACCAGGTCGTTCAGCCGGTTCAAGGCGCGCAGGAAGGTCGTCTTGCCCGCGCCCGAGGGCCCGATGATCCCGAGGATACGGTTGGCCCGGACCTCGAGGCTGATCCCGCGCAAGGCCTCCACTTTGTCATGGAAGACATGGAAGTCCTGGATGGAGAGCTTGATAGGGGGATGCTGGCTCACGTTACCCTCCATACAGGGGCTGCGGGAGAAAAAGAGAAGAGGGACTTCACCACTAATTTAGGAAATGAAAGAGATCCAGGCCAAGAAAATGTTTGGCGATTTTCATGTCTGGCGGGTACGCCAGCCATCAAAAATTGCCAAACGGGTTTCCGGTGCATTTGGGGTAATGAAGATACCCTTGCACCAATAGCTCCGCTCGCATTGCTGGATTCACGAAAACCCGTTTCGCGATTTTTGGTGGCGCGTATTTCGCGCCGGCACAAATCGCGAAACATTTTCGTGGCGTTTGTTTGAATTTCTTTCATTTCCCGAATTAGTGGTGAAGTCTTCTTGTTTCCGTTCATCGGGACCTCCGGGAGATGAAGTGGTGCATCATGCCGTAGGCGGCCAGGTTGACCAACAGCACCGAGATGATCAATACGGCGGCGGTGGCATAGGCCTTTTCGTCCGAGATGCCCTCGCAGGCCAGGATGTAGAAATGCACGGACATCGTGCGGACCGAGTCGAACATCGAGGAGGGCATCCGCAACGAGGAGCCGGCGGTGAAAATCACGGCGGCGGTCTCGCCAATCGACCGGCCGATCGCCAGCATCACCCCGGTGACAATCCCGGGTAGGGCATTGGGCAGCACCACCTTGAGGACCGTCTCCCAGCGGGTGGCGCCCAGCGAGAAGCTCACTTCCCGGTAGGAGTTGGGCACCGACCGGATGGCCTCTTCGGCCGTACGGATGATGGTGGGCAGGACCATGATCGCCAGCGTCAGGCCACCGGAGAGCAGGCACCAGCCCATCTTGAGCATGACGACAAAGAAGATGAAGCCGAACAGGCCGAAGATGATGGAGGGGATGCCGGCGAGGCAGTCGGTGCCAAACCGTAACGCGCGGGTCAGGCGGGTTTCGCGGGTATACTCGCTGAGATAGACCGCGGTGCCCACGCCCAGCGGCAGGGCGATGGCGACCGCCACGAGCGGTAGCAGCACGGTTCCCACCAGGGTGGTGAAGATGCCGCCCGCCCGGCCCATGTCCTTGGGGGCCGAGAACAGGAACTCCGCGTTCACGCCCGGCAGCCCTTTGCTCAGCACAAAGCCGATAATAAAGAGCAGGATCACGACCGTCAGCACCGTGGCGGCCCCAAGGATCGTCACCGCAATCGCCTGCGTCACTTTGGGTGGCACCCTCATGTCCGCCCTCCAAGTTGAGAGGAAGACTTCACCACTGATTTAAGAAATGAAAGAAATTCAGGTTTGGCCGAAGAGAATTCCTTCGAGCAATCTTGAAACACGAAAAATGTTGCGGAATTTGTATCCCGCAATCGCGGGATCAAAAATTCCGCAACGGGTTTCTGGTTAATTCGGGGTATATGAAAAAGTTTTATGTTTTCTTTAATGTCCGGGAAACACCGATTTGCGATTTTTCGGGGCTGGGAGTCATCTGTCAGTCTATCCTGGAAAATACACAGTTCAGCCCTGCCGCGACAAATCGCAAAACATTTTTTATTTCGGGCCTCCCCGGAAGGGTTTTTCAGGATTTCCCGAATTTCTTCAATTAGTGGTGAAGTCCCTCTTTGCTGCGATACGTGTGGGTAATAGGAAGACAGGTAAGTGTTCATTTCTTGCGCACCCGGGTTTTGATGGCGGAGAGGGCGATGGCATTGAGGATCATGATGACCACAAAGAGCACGACACCGGTGGCGAAGAGGGCCTCGCGGGCCAGGCCGGTGGCATTGGCCATCTCCAGCGCGATGTTGGCCGTGAGGGTCCGTACGGGATCGGTGACCGCCTGGGGGATCTTGACGGTATTACCCGCCACCATGATGACGGCCATCGTCTCGCCGAGGGCCCGCCCCATGGCCAGGATGATGCTGGCGATGATGCCCGAGCGGGCGGCCTTGAGGATCACCATATGCACACTCTGCCAGCGGGTCGCCCCGAGCGCCAGCGCCCCCTCGCGGTAGGAATTGGGGACCGCCGCAATCGCATCCGTGGAAATACTGATCACTGTGGGCAGCACCATGATCCCCAGGATGACGGCGGCGGCCAGCACGGAGAGTCCGGGCCCGCCCATGGTGGAGCGGATCATCGGGGCCAGCACCATCACGCCGAGAAACCCGAACACCACCGAGGGGATCCCGGCGAGCAGTTCAATGGTCGGCTTGATCACCCGCATGACCGGCTTGGGGACAAATTCGTTGAGGAAGATGGCGCCGGCGACCCCGAGCGGCGCGCCAATGAGCATGGCCCCCAGGGTCACATAGAGGGAGGCGATGATCATGGGATAGATGCCGAATTTGCCCGCCTGCGGATTCCAGTCGGAGGAGAGCAGGAAGTCCTTGAGCCCCACCTTGAACATGAAGGGCACGCCTTCCTTCAGGATGAACACCGCAATCAGCAGGAGGCTGGCGAGCGCTGAAAACGCCACCAGCATCAAACTGACCTTCACTATCTTTTCACCATTGATATGCATAGGAAGATAAATTCAGAAGTCAGGAGAAGATTTACCACCCGCTTCGCTTGAGGCACGGAGGGGGGTGGGAGAGAGAAGAAAATGTTGCGGCATTTGTGTGCGGCGCGTACACCGCCCAAAAATGCCGCAACACTGCTCCTTGAGAAAGAGGGAGGGGGAGAAGTTTAATTTTGCATAGGTCATAGTTCTCATGCATTCCTCCAAGAAGAGGTTTCGCGATTTTTGGTGGCGCGGATTTACCCTGAGTTTTACGAAGGGTTCCGCGCCACCGAAAATCGCGAAACATTTTTACTCTCTCTAGTATTTCTCCGTTTCTCCGTGGTAAATCTTTTATTTTGCCCGGATCAGGCCATTCTTGTGGATCAATTCCTGACCTTCAGGGGACTGGATATAGTCCAGGAAGGCTTGGCAGGCGGGGGAGGCATCGGGCTTGGTAAGCAGGAAGATGGGGCGGACCAACGTGTAAGCCCCGGACATGATGGCCTCTTCCGTACAGGCGGCGCCATCCACGGTCAGGGCCTTGATCCGTTCGCTGATCAGGCCATGCGACACATAGCCGATGGCATTCGCGTCCTTGGCAACCGTTTCACGGACCGTCCCGTTGGCATTCTGGATAAGGGCATCTTCCGTCAGCTTCATCTTTCCGATAATCTGCTCGAACGAGGAGCGGGTGCCGGAGCCGGCCTCACGCGAAACGACGGCAATGGGATGGTCCGCGCCGCCGACTTGTTTCCAATTGCGGATTTTGCCATTGAAGATGTCGCGCACCTGATCCAGGGAGAGGGCGGCCAGGGGATTGGCCGGATTGACCACAATGGCAATACCGTCCCGTGCCACGATGACGCTTTTGAGGCTGGAGGCTTCCGACGGCAACTTGACCAGGTCAGCCATGCCGATCTGGGCCGTCCCGGACAGGGTGGTCTGGACGCCGAGGGCGGAGCCGCCGCCCTGGATGGTGATGGCCACTTCCGGATGGGAGGTCATGTATTGTTCCGCCAGTTTCTCGGCAAACGGCTGAAAGGCGGTTGAGCCGGCCATGGTAATTCCTTCGCGCCCCTTCCCGCAGCCGGTCAGTAACGTCAATGCTCCCAGCCCGGCCAGTACACAGATCTTTTGCATATGATTAAATGTCATGATGTTGCTCCTGTTTGCCGGACACTCAACCATAGGCCTTTATGTGAAGGCAATTTGTATTGTGTTAGAATTGTGTTAGGGAGAGTAAAGGGTTGCGAGTTGAAAGTTGTAACTTTGAACTCGCAACGTTGAACTCTTAACTTCTCCCTGGGTGGCAGCCGCCGTTACTACTCTTCGAAGTAGCGGACCTTCGCTACGTAGTAGAGTCCCGGCGGCCGATTGGCAGTATGGACGAAAAAGACGTTCGCCGGGACGTCGAACGCCGCCTAAAGCTGGAGTGAAGCAGTCGTCCCCGAGCGTAGCACAGGTGGCAGCCGACGTCTCGGCGGCTGATTGGCGGAATGGGGACGCATGAATCGTTCGACTGGACGTCGAACGCCACCTAAAGTTGGAGTGAAGCAGTCGTCCCCGAGCGCAGCACAGGTGGCAGCCGCCGTCCCGGCGGCTGATTGGGGATGGGGACGTGAGAATCGTTCGCCATTCGACTTCGCTCATGGCAGGTCGGGACGTCGAACGCCACCTTGAGCGTCATCTGGGGGGTTGACTCTCGGCTCTTGCTTGTGTTATTAGTTAACTATATTTAGCTATATTTGTGTAAGTGATGCGGGGTAGTTGCAGTGCAAGCCTGGAAGAATATGAAGGGATCCCTATTTCACAAGATTCCGGGATGGGTGCCACGCGGGGCCGCCTTTCACGTTAGACTTCGTGTTGATCGTGATACCCCGGTGATGTTGTCCGGGTTGCCCCTGGCGCCTTTGATCATGGAAGCGGCTCGTCGTTACCATACTGACAAACGCTGGTGGTTGAACCTGATGGTTGTGATGCCTGATCACATCCATATGATTGCTTGTTTCCCCGGCGAACCAGGGATGAGTGCGACCCTTGCCGGCTGGAAAGCCTTTCTGGCGAGGCAGCACGGGGTAAGATGGCAGCGGAACTACTTTGATCATCGGCTACGTAACGATGATGAGTTTGTGGAGAAGGCACATTACATTCGCATGAACCCGGTTCGAGCCCATTTGTGCAAGGCGCCGGAAGAGTGGAAGTGGGTTGTCTGTCCGAGTGAAGATCAGGTAGCAGCCAACGTATAGGAAGCAGGCGTTTAGGAGCCATGCGTTTAGGTGGCAGCCGACGCCTGCCCGACGTAGCCTTGGCGTAGGCTGGTCCCGGCGGCTGATTGACGGGATGGGGACGCAGGAATCGTTCGCCGGGACGTCGAACGCCACCTAGGAGGCGGGAGGCGCATAGATGGCAGGCGTTTAGGTGGCAGCCGACGTTACTACTCTTTGAAGTAGCGGACCTTCGCTACGTAGTAGAGTCCCTGGCCTGCCGTGAGCGTGTCGAACGGCGGCTGATGGATGGGATAGGAACAAGAATCGTTCGCCATTCGACTTCGCTCATGGCGGGCCAGGGACGCGGCCACCCCTCACGCTTCACAGCCTTAATATGGGCGCATATGACTTCCTTAGGGGTTTCTTAATCGGCTATTTTCGGAGAGGGAAATCTTGACTTGCCGATGATGAAAGATAAAGGCGCGACTGGGTTTGCGTGTGGATTTTTCATTGAGGCAATGGTGCCAACCGGCACCCTTCCAGGTGATAAATGAAGAGTTTTGACAGAATTTATAGAATGCTGCCGCCCGAATCGGTTGCCTCTTATTTTCTATGACTGCGTTTCACGAATTTCACATAGGGCCTGGACTTTGTAAGTGACCCTTATGAGCTCCATATAAAACCCTTGCCCTATGAGAAATTCGTGAAACATTTAGAATTTGAAAAGGAATCCGAGGACGCCGATTATACTCCTCTTCATTCTGTGTATTTTGTTCATTTTGTCGAAATTCCTAACGATGTTTGATAGCAAACATCGGAAAGTTGGCCCGTACGGCTATAGCCAATAGAAAATCCCCCTATAAAGCTGGAAGCGCCCCAGTCAGGCACCAATGCCGCCGTCACGGCGGCTACTACAAAGGGAACCAGGAGTGGAGCGCCTGTAGTAACCGCCGCCTGCGGTGAGCCGGCCGAACCCGTCGAAGGGTGCCGGCGGTAGTGATGCGTGAGGGGTCAAAGATTGACATTTAAAGTAGGAATTCCTACTATTAAAAGCATGAAAACAATTGTGTCGGAAAAGGGGCAGGTGACCATCCCAAAAGCTTTGCGGGATGCCTTGGGCTTGGTGCCTGGAGTGATTCTCCATTTGGGCCTTTCGGGGCAGAAGTTGGTGGGGTACAAGGAAGTGACCCTTGATCCGATCCGCAAGTGGCGGGGGCGGGGGCGGTTGCCCGGCAAGATGCGGACGGATGAGTATCTGGCGAAGGTGCGCGGATGATTACGGCCGTTGATTCATCGGTTCTGCTCGATGTGTTATGTGATGTACCAACGCCAAGTCCATAGCGTAGCTGGGCTGGCGGGACGGAGATGTTGGTGAGTCGGATCTTCGTCGGTTGATTTTCTTCAGTTCTCCCGGTTTCAAATAACCCATTTTCTTCCCCTGGTTGGTTGTTCTTTGCACTGAATTTGGGTGACGTATTTTGAGGCGGCCAAGAAGATGGCCGGATGAAACGTCCCGTTCCGCACAAGTGCCATAACTGCAATATGTTCTTCCTCCCCGATTACCGGAACCGATGGCATCAGGAATACTGTACGGAGAAGGTTTGCCAGCGGGAGAGTCATAGGGCGGCACAGGCGAAACTTCGTACATCGCCGAAAGGGATGATGACCGCGAGGGAAAGGGCGGATGAAGTTGACCGAGTCAGGCAGTGGCGAGCAAGACAGAAGGAATCGCGCGAGCGGGAGGCCGTGTTACGTGATGACTGCCTTGTGGAAGTCGTTGGCACGCAGAATGTTGTCGCCGGGACGGTTGTGTTACGTGATGACTGCCTTGAACAAAATCCACTGATTATCGGCCTGATTGCACATGTTTCCGGAGTGTTACGTGATGACATTGAGCCAGTTCTTAAATCGCTCCACAGTCGAGGACAAATGATTCTTGGGAAAGGCCCAGGGATCGTGTGCGTCAAAACTGAAAAGGAGCGATAAAAAGATGAGGGTTGAGAAACGGGTCTTGTGTGAGGAAGGCGTGAGGCGGGTGCCGGAGCAGTTCAGTTGGGTCGATCACCGGCTGGTGAGGGATGGGTATACCCGGCGGTGCCCTGCGGCGGTATGGGGGCTGTACTTGTTTCTGGTGACGGTGGGTGATGCAGAAGGGCTGTCGTATTATTCGGACCGGAGTTTATGCCGGGAGCTGAACCTGTCGGAAGGGGATTTGGCGGCAAGCCGGAGACGGTTGGTGGAGGAGGAACTCCTGGCGTGGGAAGCGCCGCTTTACCAGGTGTTGAGCGTGCCTGAGAGGAGGCGGGCGTGATCGACTATACGACATATCACCGGATCCACGAGTTGAGCGTGCGGGATAAACTGTTGGCGGGGCAGATCGCCACTGAGGTGTCACTGGATGAGCGCACGGTTCGGTACTGGCTGGATCAGGAGAGTTTCCGTCCACGCGAAGGGATCAGGCGTGAGAGCAAGTTGGATGGGCACAAGAAAGATATTGCGCGGTGGCTGGAGCAGTATCCGCTCTCCGGGATGCAGGTGATGCGCCGGCTTCGGGAGGCGGGGTACACGGGCGGCTACAGCATCCTGAAGGAATACATCCGGCAGATTCGTCCGGCGAAAGTTCAGCCCCACCTGACACTGGGGTTTGCACCGGGAGAGTGTGCGCAAGTTGACTGGGGCAATGCGGGAAGTATCGCCATCGGGAATACCCGGCGGCGTCTGAGCTTCTTCGTGATGGTGCTGTGCTATAGCCGCCGGCTGTACGTGGAGTTCACACTCAGCGAGGCGATGGAGCAGTTCCTGGCCTGCCATCAGAATGCCTTCCGGTTTTTCGGGGGTGTCCCCGCGAAAATCATGTTGGATAATCTGAAGACGGCCGTACTGTCACATCCTTATGGACAGCCTCCGACGTATCATCCGCGCTACGAGGATTTCGCCCGGCATTACGGCTTCGAGCCCCGTGCGTGCGGAGTGCGCAAGCCCAATGAGAAAGGCCGGGTTGAGAATGCGGTGGGCTATGTGAAGAAAAGCTTCCTGGCCGGACTGGAGCTCCACAGCTTGAGCGCAGTGCAGTTGGCGGCAGACCGTTGGCGGGACGAAGTGGCCAACCAGCGGATCCATGCGACGACACGGCAGGCCCCGGATGAGCGGTTCAAGGGGGAGACGTTGCCCCCCCTGCCGAAGTCAGGCCTTTATGATGTGGGCGTACCACGCGAGACAATGACCAACAGCCAGTTCAGGATCGTGTTCGATACCAATCGTTATTCAGTGCCCTCGAAATATGCAGGGAGCCGGGTAAATGTGCGGGTCTACCCCGAGCGGTTGGCCATATATCACAACAACGTGTTGATCGCGTCACCCTTACGCTCCTATGAACGTTATCTGGATGTCCTGGATCCCGATCATGAGAGGGAGCTGATCCAGCAACGACGGGGAGCCCGGGAACAGGCGATGTGGCAACGCTATCTCCAACTCGGGAGCAAGGCCGAGGAGTTCTACCTCCAGATGCAGGAACGGCGTCCTAACGCCAGGATGCATATGCGCAAGATCGTGGGGCTCGCGGAAATCTACGGGGTGGACGCGGTGCGTCTGGCCATGGAGGACGCCTTCGAGTTGCAAGTCTTCAGCAGCGAGTATATCGCCAATATCCTGGAGCAACGCCAACGCTTCAGGCGGCAAGAGCCAGGGGTTCTGCATGTGCCGCGTGCCGGTGATATGCTGGAGCTGGAACTTCCGCCCGCTGATCTATCGATCTATGAAGAAGGTGCCCAATGAAACTTCCCGAACTGCTTACCGATCTGCGACTGGCCTGGTGCGGCGAAAACCATGAGGACCTGGCTGCCGAAGCGGCCCGAAAACAATGGACTCACCACCAGTTCCTTCAGCACCTCATGGAGGGTGAATGGAACCGACTCCACGGCAACCGGGTGGCCCGTCACATCAAGCAAGCCCGTTTCCCGGTCTTGAAAGCACTGGATCAGTTCGACTGGAACTGGCCACGGAAAATCAACCGGCCACAGATCCAGGATCTGTTCCGGCTGGGCTTCCTCAAGGACAAAGGGAATGTGGTGTTCATAGGCGGGGTTGGAACCGGTAAAACCCATCTGGCCACCGCCTTGGCCTGCGAGGCCTGCCAACAGGATCACGCAGTGCTCTATACCTCTGCGGTCGACATCGTCAACACCTTGGTCGGAGCACAGGCTACAGACCGGCTCAAAGCCTGCCTGAAACGCTATACACGCCCGGAAATCCTGCTGATTGATGAGCTCGGATACCTGCCCATCGATAAGCTCGGAGCCGACCTTCTCTTTCAGGTCTTCAGCCTGCGCTATGAGCGAGGATCCACTTTGATAACAACCAACAAAGCGTTCAAGCACTGGCCGGATATCTTTAACGGGGATGTCACGATCACGGCTGCCGTTCTTGATCGCGTGCTTCACCACGCCGAGTCCGTCGTTATTGATGGACCGTCATACCGTATGCGTGAAAGAAAGGTCGAGTAATCATCCCGGTTGCCGGGTTCCGGAGGAATCCCGGCACCCTCAACAACTTCGTCCCGCCACTCCAGCTACAAGTTCGCGCCGCCGCTCATATGATGATGCGGATTATGCCGACACGTCCAGTACGGCCCTATATAAAGCCATGGGTGAGGGGCGCCTGATCCTGTGTGAATGTGTGCTTGCCGAGCTAAGGCCCGCCTTGAGTGAAGCCGATTTACGGTCATTTCTGAAGGAGTGGCGATTGGAATTCATTCCCTCGACGCTTGAATCCGCGCTCTTGGCCGGGAAGCACTTCGAATACTATTTGAAACGGGGTGGCAGGGAAGGGCGGGTCATGCCTGATTTCCTGATCGGCGCGCATGCCCAGATTCATGCCGATCGTTTACTCGCCCGTGATCGTGGCTATTTGCGGGACTATTTTAAGGGGCTGAAGGTAATCATGCCTGCGTAGGGAATAATTCACTGGCGTCCCATATGCCCTGCACCTGACCTGAGGTGGGCGCATATGAGCTCAGTAGGGGTTTTCAGTGCCTCAAATGAAGGCGAAGATAAAAGATTTACCACGGAGACACGGAGACTCAGAGACAGAAAATACAATGTGGCGTTTATTTCGTCCACGGGAATACCGTGGCCAAAATAAACGCCACGGTTTCGTGGAGGAGGAAACAGCCAGAAGGAGGAGAGGTATTGTTTGTTGTCCCATCTCCTCTTTCTCCTGGAATTACTCCCGGAGAGGTGTTTAGCGATTTTTTCAAATGGTGTACTCGCCATTTGGAAAGATCGCTAAACATTTTCTTCTCTTTCTACTTCCGCTCTGTGTCTCCGTGGTAAATCTTTCCCGTTTTGCTGTGGGCCTGTGAATAAGCCCTACTGAAGTCACATGCGCCCACCTGAGGTTTATTCGCTTTCAAAAGCTTGCAATATATTATGGCAAATCGTATCGTTCAAAACATATTGAACGTTCCCGTTTGCCTGCCTCGCATAATGGACGGGGCGACAGCATGTCGAGATCCCGCGCGAAGCATCTTTGTTATTAATGACGCCTAAACCAAATTTCGATTTTAGACAGAATTAACAGAATGTTTAAAATGGGGTTTGAATTCCCTCTCTCTTATCATTCTGTGCCATTATATTTATTCTGTCTGAAAAACCTTCTTGATCCTGTTCATTGCCAACAACTTAACAACTGACAGTAATGAGTCCACTAGACCAGCCCATAATCAGGCGTTTCATCGAGGATGCCGGCAATACCACCCAAGCCCTTGGGGTGGGGCGTGTCGTCGGCCAGATCTTCGCCTACCTCTACTTCAGTGAGGAGGCCCGGACCCTGGACGACATGAAGGAGGCGCTCGGGATCAGCAAAGGGTCCGCCAGCATGGGGGTGCGCCAGCTCGAGCAATGGGGGGCGGTCCAGCGCGTCTGGGTCAAGGGCGACCGCAAGGACTTCTACACGGCCAACGACTACTTCGGCCAGATCATTAAAAACATCATGATTGACGTGATGGGCAAGCGCCTCGACGCCCTCTCCCAATCGCTGGATACGGCAGAGATCGAGTTGCGTAAATCTCCTCCCAATAACAAACAACCCATAACGGATAACTCACCCTTCATTCAGGGAAGGGTGCAGCGCCTGCGCGAATTTCAAGCCAAGGTGAACAGCACCTGGAACAATCCCATTGTGAAGCTGATGCTGAAGTAGATTATAGACCATAGACCATCGACTATAGACCATAGACCAATGAGCTTCCGCTCTATAATTTGTCTATCTGAAAAGTCTATGGTCTATGGTCGAATGTCGAAGGTCTCCTTTATAGTCTCTCTGAAAAGTCTATGGTCGAATGTCTAAGGTCTATCGTCTTTCTAAGGTCTATGGTCGATTGTCTAATGTCTCCCTAGTCACCGCCTTAATTAATCCGGAGAGGACGCGATGGGTTTCGATGGCCGCTGAACTGAGCGGGGCCGCGTTTATCTCGGTGATATAGCCAAGACGGGTGGCCAGATGGATGAAATAATGGGTTTCGCTCAGTGATCCGCGGGAAATGTGGAGAAAGTGCAGATAATCCTTTTTAGACTCACGGGATGAACCTTCGACAATATTTGAGGGAACAGAATAGGCGGCTCGGCGAAGTTGGCTTGTTAGCGCATAAAGCTCATCTTTAGGAAACCCTTTGCTGGCTTCATAAATATTAACAACAAGGTCATCGGCCATTTTCCAGGCGAGGATTTTTGTGTAGTCTCTCATAAAATAGACCATAGATCATTGACTTTAGACCATAGACATTAGACCATCGACCAATGAGCTTCCGCTCTATAATTTGTCTCTCTGAAAAGTCTATAACTAGCATATATCTTTAATTAATAAAGTATAATATATTGCGGAAAATGAATAGACCATCGACCATAGACCATAGACCATCGACCATGAGCTCCAGCGCCATGATTCGTCTCTTTAAGGTCTATGGTCTAATGTCTAAGGTCTATGGTCTTTCTATGGTCTATGGTCTATGGTCTATGGTCTCCCTCCATCCCCTCATCGGGCATGCCGAACTCTTTCCCTTCACCACCAATAGCGGTGCGATGACGGGGTCCAATGGCAGCGGAGTCATCACCGCGCCACCCGTGGAGCCCCCCAAATATGCCTATACGACCAGTGATGGCGCGATTACGCTCACCAAATACCTGGCAGAAGACGGGGTCGTGACCATCCCCGCCACGATCGACGGACTCCCTGTCACGGCCATCGGGGCCGGCGCGTTCCTGAATTGCACCCGGCTGAGCCGCGTGACGATCGGCAACAATGTCGTCAGCATCAGCAGCAATGCCTTTGCGAACTGCTCAGGTCTGTTCAATGTGACCATCGGCGACAGCGTCCTCAGCATCGGCGATTGGGCCTTTCA
The DNA here is from genome assembly GCA_037128595.1 of bacterium. Classification (NCBI taxonomy): domain Bacteria; species bacterium. The sequence continues at coordinate 474 of JBAXWB010000025.1, read as the reverse complement.
CAGTTGTTCAAGCCTGACCAGCCTGACGATCGGCAAGAACGTTGCCTCCATTGGAGAGGTGGCCTTTGCGCATTGCAAAAGCCTGACCCGGGTGGTCATCCCGGACAGCGTCAGACACCTGGGAATCGGCGCCTTCTCCACCTGTTCCGGGCTGACGAGTGTGACGATCGGCAGCGGTGTCACCCACATTAGCCACTGGGCCTTCAATCACTGCACCGGTCTAACCCGCGTGACGATCCCCGACAGCGTCACTAGCGTCGGCTACAAGGCCTTCCTGGACTGTACCAGTTTGTCCAGCGTATCGATCGGATCCGGTGTCAAAACCATTGGAAATTTTGCCTTCTCAGGTTGCGCCAGCCTGACAAGCGTGACCTATAATGGCGCTATCCCGAAACTCGGCATGTTGGTGTTCTATAATGCCCGCCAGCCATTAGCCAATGCAACAGCATTGGCTAATGGCTGGCGGGAATCTTC
>JBAXWB010000024.1 GCA_037128595.1 bacterium | reverse complement strand
CTTTCGCGTTGCGCCTCATCCGCAGTGCTTTATGAAGTCAAAACAAAAGACCCTGCTAATCATCCCCATTTACCCTTAACCAACTACACCAACTCACATAAGTATTCGCAATTTTACATCGCAGTGTTCTCATTTTTGATAATGCGGGGCCTGTAACGACGCTCCTGACCCCGCCAAGCTCCGCTTGTAACACGTTTTCAGGATAGCATGCCTGAACATTCCAATCTGCCCGCTTCGGCATGAATTGTGCTCTGAAATACATCCGTAATTGCGTCTTCCTGTGAGTTGTGTGAGGCTATATCTAGTTTTATAGCGAAAAGGGTTTATTTCCATGAACAAAATAGAAGCGATCAAACAAGAAGACTGCTCTGGCATGACGCTGGTCGAGATTGTCGTGGCCATGGCCTTAGCACTATTACTCTGCGCAGGGTTGTATAAAGTTGGCGTAAAAACATATGCTTACGGAGAGGACAACCGCTCTGCTACTGAGGCGCGCTATTTCGGTAAGGAGCGGCTTGAAGAAATTATTGCCACCGGACGCGCTAATCTGACTGGTTCAGCCACAGTCCTGCAAACGGACACCAATACGAGCATTAGAGGGTATCCCATTATCAGAATTCCCCGCGTGGTGTGGCATACCGCGGACAAAACCGTCACAGGCTCCTCCAACGCCATCTACGGGGAATTGCATGTCGATGTGACCTATTGGAGCCCTTTATTTTCAACGACCATGACAGACACATTCTCGACCATTATTCAATAGGAGTAGCATGAGCATCTGGAAGCAAAACCAATATCGACAGCACCAGAACGGGTACACCCTCACGGAAGTGGTGATTGCCTCCTCTATCGCGATTCTGGTGGGGTCTGCCGTACTCACCCTTTTCCTGTGGTGTGCCGATATCGCCTCCCTGTGTTCAAAAATGTCCTGGTCTCAATACGAGGCGATGCGCTCAGGCGCGTCACTCACTGCCTATATACGGAACGCATCAGCCATCGTCACCAACGACGTTGTCAAGGGACGCTGGGTGGATCTCCGCTTCGGCACGGGTACAAACACGTGGGTCTCACGCCTGATATACACCAATGCGCCAGGAGTGCTGAGGGACGGACGGATGTATTTGAAACGCGCTAATGAGACGGAGACGATTGTCGCGCGCGGCATGACTGCACCGATGGATGCCGCTGGTTTCGGACTTCCAGTTTTCACTGTTCCGCCATCTACCTCTAATATCTTGCACGTGGCGTATCGGATCTCAGAACCGGGAGCCAATGGCGAACGTGCGGCGAATGACGAAAAGTACGCCTCCTGCGTGAGACTCGCGGTGCGGCTGAGGAACAATTGACTCAACAATATCTGAACACTCTAAAGGAAGGATCAGGACTATGAAAACACAAACCGACCTGTCAGGAAAACAAGGATCGTTATTGGTCATTACCGTCATTATGCTAGCCATCGCAGGTATTACGGTGGGTGCCATTTTATCCTCCCAATTCACCTTCATCCGGGTGGCGGAAGCCTCCTCTTCGCGGGAAAAAGCCGCATTCTTTGCCGATGCCGGACTCCAATCCGCCATCGTAAAACTCAATGCAGCTTCGGACGGCAATATCGGCCTTGCGGAATCTCGAGGCTATTTTGGGAGAACCAACAATTTCACCGCACACGACTGGGGGTTTCAAAGCCACTACTCTCTCTCAAATGGAGCGAGTTGGGTGACCTCAACCGGGCTATACAACTCATGCCAGGTCGTCGTGCAGGCCCAGGTTGAGTTGGGCGCGGGGAACCGGACCATCCATGCGCTTTATGCCCACGCCCTCTTTGCCGGGAATATATCCGGCTCGAATTATACCATGGCTATCGGGGGAACCTCGACGAATGCGGATTTTGTACGGGGCGATGTTTACTCCGGAGGGAATCTCACCCGCTCCGGCGATGCCTTGCTGCGCTTAACGGAGATTCTTGTTTCCACAAATCACACCGGCATCTGCGGGATCGGGGATACCTGGACCAATGCCTACGCGGTCCAATCCTTTTCCAATGCGCTTTCGCAATCGGCGTTCAACACCTATAAATCCTCCATGGCACCCTACTCCAATAAGGTCTACAACAACGGCACATACGACTTCGGCGAGGCCTATGTTGACACCATTGGCGATGGACAATACACCCCGGGAGAACCTTTCACGGATGTCAACGGGAACGGGGTGTGGGACACGGGGGATTCGTTCATCGACCGCAACGGGAACGGGGTTTATGACGCCGGCGTTGACACGGTTGTCGATCACGGGAATGGACGCTGGGATGCGGGTGAAGAATGGACGGAAGATTCGTCACACAGTCAACGCGTGAATGGAAAATATGATCCAGCCGGTGGCTATTGGAGCGGCAGCACATGGAAAACCACTTACAAAGTGGGTAAAACAACTTACTCCTGTGCCGCCTGGCCTGCGGAGGCCTATGAAGATGTGGGCGACGGGGTATACACCGCGGCTGAGCCTTATATAGACCAAAATGGACACTATGATATCGGCGAACAGTATGTGGACGATCGCAACAGTATTTACGACTACGGCACCCAAACGAAACAAGCCCTGACCGGCATGCCGGCCCCGGCCGCAGGTCAACTACCCGCCACCGGAAACAATCCGGCGATTGACCCGCCGGATCTTCAACATATGTATTATTCAGTCAACAAAAGTACAACCCCCCCGACAGATGCATTACCCAGATGGGGTAATGACGTTACCGTCCAGGCTTCAGACTATGGCACCGCCAAGGCCATCACCGACCTTACTCGTCCAGAACACATCTTTGTACGTAATCCTCCGAAGAGCGGGAGCGTCTCCAGCGGCGGGAAAACCATTTACGGACGCACCTATACGTCCATCACCAATAACGGCACTCCCGTTGATGACTATTTCTTTGAGGATCCCGCCGACTCGACCTATAACTCATCAGTCTCGGCAGATTCCATCGACGGCACCGCTCAAACAGCCCCCATGTATATCAACGTTCAGTCCTCCGCCAATGGACTTCTCTATTATGTGGATGGCAACGTCTGGATTCATCATCCGCAAGTGTATAGCATGCGCTTCAGAAATCCGGGAACGCGAATCACGATTGTCGCTAGCGGCAATATCACCATCTCCGATGAGTTCTACTACAATGCCGATTACGCCGCAGGCCTGACGCCCGCCCAAGTCAACAGCACGATCGTTAAAAACCCGTCCGACGCGTTCTGTTTGATTGCGATGAAACGGTCATCGACCTCAACCAATACAGGCAATATCTATATCGGCGATGCCCAGTTCGGAACCGGGGGCAGTATCCACGCCTTACTGTATGCTGAAAATAACTTTATAGATAACAACATCAACAGTAGCGGCCAGCCTTACATCAGTATTTTCGGAAATATGACCGCCGGCAATCAGGTGTCTCTCAACCGCCCGGCCTCAGGTTCCCGAACCCGGTTGGATGTGACCCTGGATGAGCGGATTCGAAACGGAACAGTGATTGTACCCGGGCTTCCTTATCCGGTCGGCTCACAGCGCAGCATCATCCTCGACACCGCCTGGCATATGGTCCCCGGCACGTGGAGCAGTTGGTCGTTCATGCGGTAAGATTAGCGGCTTCGGACACAGCGGAAGCCACGACTGTTAAACTGCGGGGAACTGCTGGCTGGATCCGCATAATACCGGCGGGAACACCGGACTTGATCCGCCCCCGTAGACCATTCTCCGCCACGAACAACCCGACCAATGACACTTCCGGTTAGCGGTCCTTTTGTATCGTTCGCACTGGCGATGCCATTTGTATAGAATCCCTCGTCATACCAATCCCAACACCACTCACTAACATTGCCCGCCATATCATACAGCCCATAGGCATTCGGCGCAAAGGAACCGACTGGACTCGTAAAGGGTTCCGTACCCTCACCGGTATAAAAAGGATAGCCTTCGGTTAGGTTGAGGTCATATGCATAAGTCGCCCCCCCGTCACCAAAGCTATAGTAGTTGGCATTGGTTTGCGTGATGGTGTCTGTTTCCGTCCAAGGGAAGCGATGCCCCGCCACCCCACCCCGGGCCGCCAATTCCCATTCCGCTTCGGTCGGCAACCGATACCCCTCCGCTGCCCAATTAACCTGCGCAGACGTGATGCCCAATGCGCCCACCCTGTAAACAACGATATTAGTCCCTATGGGGTCTCCTGATTCAGGATCAAAAATAACCTCGTATGTGTGATAAGCCGGCGTCAGCGACTCCTTTTCACTACGGGCATTACACCATTTGACCGCATCATACCAATTGACACTCTCAATGGGATAATCGGGGCCCTTGCCGAAGCCAACATTGTCGAACCTATACCCATGATTGGTGGCCCACCCGTACACATCATCCCATAGGGCCTTGTACACCTCGACTTGATCCATGAAAAATGGAGTCACATAAACCTCATGTAGCGGGAGTTCATCGGTATACCCTTCATCGATATCCATACAATTCCCCATTTGAAACCGGGTTGTGACGAGAAATGACATTCCTGTTGGCGCGGGCCACGTTGGAACAAATACCTGAACCTGGCAAACGGGCGAAATCGCTGGGAAGTTTACAAACGGTTGCCAGACATTGGAAACGCCCAGTGACCCCAACCACTCAACAGTACAGTCGTTGCTTGCCGCGACATTAGTCCACGTCAGCAATCCCGAGGAGGTGAATCCGGTGATTGCGGTATTGGTGGCTCCCTGGACTCTGAAAAAACCTTGACCAGACGTTGCCGCTTCATTGCTGATAGCCCAACAACAAAGGACTCCCAAGATGGAAATCCGTTTAACCGCGTTGCACACAGATGAAGGGATAATCATAGTACACCTCATTTTCGTCATACCTCTATTAAAACAAATTCAGCTCTGTTTCACAAGCGTACGCCCGCTTTTGTGATTTGTCCCTTCAGTCGAAATCACGGGGCTCGCAGCAAACTCCCCTTTTCCGCTTCCCGCCCTTTCAAGGCACGTCCCGCATCCACCTTCACTTCCTCTTCCAAATGGCCCATTTTCTTTTTCAGGATCAGCTTAACCCTGTCGAGTTCTTTCGCCATATGAGCCAACTCTCCCTTCAGGATGAGAATCCAGCATAGAAAGAAAAAACATACTAAACACAATGTGGGAACGATCATGTTGCTTCTCCTCTTAAAATAAGAATTTTGCCTTGTACCCGCCAGAAACGCAAGTCTGGCCTCGACATCCTCTTTGCCGGAAAACCCTGCAAATATAAACGCGAGCCTTCTCGGACAGCCATCCGACAGCTCTCAATAAAACACCATTGAAGCTTTGCGCAACTCATGATATGTGAGTTGCGCATGAGCAACATAGTTTCAGTACGCGATGTCGCCAGGGCGGCCGGAGTCGATAAATCGACAGTCTCACGCGTCCTCAGCGGGAAGGCTGACCAGAACCGGATTCGCCAAACCACTCAGGATCACATCCTCGCGGTCGCCCGCCAGTTAGGCTACACGCGAAGACCCATGGCACCCTATACCGCGGTCGCCGTCCCAAAACCCCAGATGACGAGTCCCGACGCTCACATCCAGGAGCAGCGGATCGGACTCATCCTTTCGGCGGACAGCCCGGCCAGCTCACTCGCCCTGATCCCCGGCTTGGATCCTATTCTCACTGCGGCCGGCTACGAACTGGTTGTCATAACCCTGCCAGCCGACCCAGCCTCTGCCCGGAAACGGTTGGCAGGGTTTCTAAAAACAAGCACCGGAATTCTCTGCTGTCCCACGATCTATACAGCCGTGTCGGCCCTGGTGGCACCTTGGCCAGGAAAGGTGGTCATCCTTTGGCAAGGGGCGGCTAAGGCGATCATCGCCAAACCAACCCCGGAAGCCCCCGCGCCCACATACGCGCCGGCCTCTCTTCCAATGGAGGGCGCTGCCTTGGCCGCCGGAGTACCGGAGGCGGCTCCGCCTGCGGTGAGCCACGTCGAACCGTCAGCGCCAGTCGACAAGATGGTTTTGACAGAGCAAAACCCTCCATTGAGTGAAACGCCTGCCCCAACACCGCAGCCGGCAATCGATGTCCCGCCAGTGGCCTCCATGGTGGATGCCGACGTCCCGGCGGCATCAGTGGCCAGCGAGGCCCAACCAGGCTCATATGCCGCCGGGACGGCGGCATCCACCTTGCCTGAGCCTGAGATTCAGCGCCCGCTACCTTCGACCCCAACAACTGAACAACCCAACAACCTAACAACTGCCCCGGCCACGACCCCGACGCCAGAAACCCCCGCGCCCACGTACACGCCGGCCTCTCTTCCAATGGAGGGCGCTGCCTTGGCCGCCGGAGTACCGGAGGCGGCTCCGCCTGCGGTGAGCCACGTCGAACCGTCAGCGCCAGTCGACAAGATGGTTTTGACAGAGCAAAACCCTCCATTGAGTGAAACGCCTGCCCCAACACCGCAGCCGGCAATCGATGTCCCGCCAGTGGCCTCCATGGTGGATGCCGACGTCCCGGCGGCATCAGTGGCCAGCGAGGCCCAACCAGGCTCATATGCCGCCGGGACGGCGGCCTCCACCTTGCCCGAGCCTGAGATTCAGCGCCCGCTACCTTCGACCCCAACAACTGAACAACCTGAACAACCCAACAACCTAACAACTGCCCCAACCCCAGAACCAACCACCGACACTCTTCAGCCCTCGGAATGTACTCCTTAGCAACCTCATCCTCACCGACACCATCATTGCGCAACACGTATTATGCGAGTTGCGCAAATATAATAAACAATAGACACAGGCAGGCCACGCGGAAGTTACCAAAGGATGGGGGACGGCAAACACCACCTCACCGGGCAACGGAACGGACAGGTTCCTGATGTGTTTGCCGCTCCATCTTTCTCGTTGTATTACTCCAGAAAACCGTTGCGGAATTTTTAATTCGGGTACTCCGGAATTACAAATTCCGAAACGGTTTTCTGGTGTTCTCTCTCTAACCCTCCGCTCCTCCGTGGTAAATATCCTCTCTGTTTCGGGCAGGCTTCAGATGCGTCTGCCCCTGACCGAATGATTCGTTCGTGTTGCAGAAACCTTGCCACCGTGGTTAAATATCACTTAGAGGCAGTGAGCGTGACAGGTAGCGTACGGCGCCGCAAAGTCCGACAAAGCTCTGGACCGGGCGTATGACCTGTCGCGAGACCCCTCTGGAGGGAGCGACCATGAGTAAATACATTGTGGTAGTTGCCGATACACAACGCGCCAGACTTTTCAGCTTGAAGGATTCACTTACCCCTGAAATCGAATCCAGCCCCCGCCTGATCGAGGAACAGGCCTTACTCAATGCGGAGACCGAAAAAAACGGGGGGAAAACACGTGGAACCCCGCCCAAAGGTCGTAACCAAACCGGATCAGGCGGCACGTATTCATTCGACAATCATCAAAGCAAACGGCTTCTGGACGAACTCAGGAAGTTTTCAGGAGTGATTATCAAGGAAGCCCTCAAGCAGGCCCGGAAAGCCAGCGCCCATTCCCTGGTTCTGGTGGCAGAACAGAAAACATTAGGCGTGCTCCGCGATTCAGTATCCAACATCAAACAGAAGGGACTTCAATTCCTGGAGTGTGACTTGGAACTTACCGGAGAAACCCCGGCTAAAATCCAGGCCCTCCTGGCTAAGCGTAAACTGCTCCCGGCCATGAAACGCCCTTCACGGCAGGTGCGGAAATAGGAAATTAAAAATTAACCCCAAGCAGTAAGCGCATCATGAAACGCGACAGGGGATAGATGATTCCATCCAATGCGCCAAGCCAGAGCAGGCCGAAAAGAATAAACATCCCATACCGCTCGACGCTTAAATACTCTTCGGCCCAGCGGCCCGGCAGTAGTCCGTAGAGGATCCTCGACCCATCCAGGGGCGGGACAGGAATCAAGTTGAATACCCCCAACGTGACATTGGTCAGGCAGAAAAACAACAGGAACTTGCAGGCCAGAAGCGCCAGGGGCGTCCCCAGCATCGCCAAGCCTTGAAACAGCAGCCCCCCCACGATGGCGAGTGCAAAATTGGTCAACGGTCCGGCCGCCGCCGTAATCATCACCCCGCGCTTATAGTTCCTGAAATTATAAGGGTTGATCGGAACCGGTTTGGCCCAACCCAACAACACCGGACTATGGGTCAACACCAGAATCAGCGGCAACAGGATCGACCCGAACAAATCAATGTGCGCAATCGGATTCAGCGTCAAACGATTGGAATAGGCCGCCGTGGGATCACCCAGCCGGTAGGCCGCATACCCATGCGCCACCTCATGCAAAATGATCGAAAACACCAGCGACACGATCAAAAAAACAGTTGTTTCAATATCCATAATGTCCGCCACTATACACAAACATGGCCGGAAGTAAACTGGCCCACTTCATCATGGCACATAAAATTAACCATCAATGGCTGATGGATTGCCAAAGGATAGGGGTAGGGAAAGATGCTTGACTCTTCCCCTCCCTCCGAACCGGACAGGCCCATTTCAGGCATCCGGCTCTCCAGTTAGAGGTGTTACCGCATAGCGGACTGGCGCATTTCCACACAAGTATCATATAGACTGAAGTACCCATGTTTCTTAAAGAAGTCATTAGTCCATCGCTGATGATCACGTCCACGTCCTCGCCCTTTTAAGTGCGCTCGTTTTCGCAGGATCGACCTCAACCGTCCCCGTATCCACCCATCTACCTCGGCGAATGTCCATCGGTTACTGTGCTTGAAGTATCCGTACCACCCTCGTGTGACCTGATTGATTTTCGTAATGGTCTCTTCCAGACTCCGACCATTGGTTCGGTGCGTCAGTTCTCGTATCTGGTCTTTTAGCTTGGCCATACTCTTGCGTTTTGGCCACCGATCCAACTTCCCTTTCTGCGTATGCTCAAAGTGGTAGCCGAGAAAGTCGAACCCTGCTCCCGTCTCGTTCATATTCACGATTCGGGTTTTCTCAGGGTGCAGACTTATCCCTTGCGTTTCCACCCATGCCTTGAGCATCCTGTAGGCCGCCTCGGCTTCCGTTTGGGTCTCACACAGTATCACCAGGTCATCTGCATACCGCACCATTGTATATCCTGATTCCTGCATCATATGATCCATGGGATTCAGATACACGTTGGCCAGCAATGGACTGATGACGCCACCCTGTGGTGTTCCGGCTTCACTCTCCACCCATTCACGGTCTTCCAGCACTCCGCGCTGGAGCATCTGTTTCAGTACTCCCATTACTCTTCCATCGGCTATCTTTTCTGCTACTCGCGCCAGCAGTGGCTCGTGCGGTATCGTGTCAAAATACCGCTTTATGTCGGCATCTACCACGTATCCTTTCCCGGCTTTCAGCCCTTGGTCCACCATCCGTAGCGCATCTTTTGCGCTACGCTTCGGTCGAAACCCATAACTGCTTCCCAAGAATTCCCGCTCAAAGATAGGCTCCAACACGTGGCGAAAGGCTCCCTCACAGACTCGATCTCGTACCGTCGGTATGCCCAGCGGTCGCTTCTCGTTTGTCCCAAGTTTATCTATATATTCCCTTCGGGCCGCTTGTGGTTCATATATCCCCGCTTTCAGGTCTTCCATCAGCTTGTTCAGTTGCCTGTCCAAGTCTTTCTCGAATCCTTCCACCGTGACATGATCCACCCCTCCGGCTCCACCATTCTTCTTTACCTTCTTGAACGCGCTTTCCAGATTCTCTTTCCGATAGACTTTATCAATCAGACTGAACCACTTTCCTCCCTTGACCCCGTTTTCCAGGGCCGCCAGCATCGGGTCTGTCCACACACTCGGTTCCGCCCAGTCCCAGCGTTCCCGCCGCTCCTGCACTTCTCCAGCTTGCTTAGCCTTTTCAGGCACTTCCGCCGGTTTTATTTCCTCTTGTGTTGCCATCCCCGTTCCTCTTCCCTATCGCCCTTCGCTCCTTCCGCTTTCACGGCTCTCTACGCTCCTATGACGACTCTGTCTCCCGACGTGATCTTCAGTACCTCGTCGGGTATCCCCGCTTCCTGTGCCTTGCCTTCTGTGCCTTCCGTCTCCACCCACCCGACACTGGAGGACATCGCTTTCTCCGCTGTTGATGTTCAGCGTGTCCGTTAGACCCCGCTTGCGCGGTGTCAGGCTTCGCTCATTAGCCAGCAGGCTCGCCCCAGTGTATGGCCGTATCGAGTTTCTTATCGTACGGACGTCACTTTCGTTTCCCATTGCTCTCCACCCCTGTTCTCACAGACGCAGTTATATTCAACTATCACCCGGTCAGCGAACCGGGCGAAGGAGGACTTCCACCTCCCTGACATGGCACCATCACGGGCGCACTGGCAGCCGACGTCCCGGCGGCTGCATTTTGCGACCGAAAAGAGAATGCGTTCGCCGGGACGTCGAACGCCACCGATGAACGCCACCGGAAAGATCATTCTTGTCCACTTGTTCGGATGTGCCATAATAAGGTCATGAAAGTATGCGATTATACCACTTGCCTAAGGACGTTTTTACTCTTGAGCCTGCTCTGTACTGGTATGTTCGCCCAAGCACTCCCCTTGATTGGCCCCTCGCTTTCTCCACCCGGCGGTCTGGCCCCCTCCAATACCCCCCAGATTGTCCTCCTGACGTTTGACGACTCCATCACTACCAATATGCTCAATCTGGTTCAGCGGGTGCTGACGAACCACGTTAACCCCAATGGCAACCCCATCAAGGCGACTTTCTTTGTTTCGCTCGATAGCGAGTTTGATGGCGCCGCCCTTCAGCACCTCTATGCCGACGGACATGAAATCGCAGTGCATACCATGTCACACTTGACCACCACCAACTCCGACCCCATCCGCTGGCATCAGGAGATTGCCGGCGACCGGCGGGTTTTAGCAGAGCTGGCCAACATCCCCGTAGACGCCATGGTCGGCTTTCGCGCCCCGTTTCTGCTGGTGAATGACGCGGCCTGCGCGGTTCTTGCAGGCCGGGGATTCTTATACGATTCATCGTTTGCGGAGGGAATCATAAACGGCAGTATCAGCACCTCGCCTGCGGCCATGATCTGGCCTTATACCCTGCATAACGGGTTGCGTCAAAACGCCGGCCCGGAACGGATGCCCCTGACGAATTACCCCTCCCTTTTTGAGATTCCGGTATGGGATCATTTCCCCTGCGACACTAACCTCCACTATGGAAACACCCCGGTGGTCATGGATCCCCCCGATTTCGATGATGGAACATCGAATGCGACCCGATATACCGCCGCACAGGTGGATGCACTTTGGAAAACCAATTTTGCCCAGCACTATAACGGGAACCGCGCCCCTTTCGGGCTTTTCCTTCACGCCACCACCCCCAGCCAGTGGCTCTCCCGGCCAGGCTTTTCCGATGAACGGGTGACGACGCTTAACTCATTCATTACCTGGGCTTCATCACATCCTGACACCTGGTTTATTACCTGTCGTGATCTGGTCAACTACATGATGGCCCCCGTCCCCATCAGCGCCGCCGCCACCAACACCTTCTTCCTGACCCACACGAACGCCTATTACACAAACCCCACCGCTTGCTCCTATTCTGATTCTCACACCTTCAAGGTTTGCGGCGCCTGCCTGCCCGCCGCCCCCAGATACACCAACGCGTATTATGGCCTTGTTCCGCTGAGCGGCGGGATAGTCAGCTTTACCGTCTCTACACAACACGCCAGTTATGCCGACTGCTCCATGGTGGTGTCCAACAACACCACCAACACCGTCTATAACTGGCAAACGTCTTTCATCAATAATGGAGGCACGGTCAGCTTTCCCAATTTCGATGTCGCGTTATCCCAAACGGGAACCCTTGTCCATGCGGATGCCAAACAAAATGTTAAATATATTGCGCCGGGCGGATCCCGGAGCTTTTATTTCATCGTCACCAATAACGCCGCCGCCACCTTTTCAAATCAACAGATCGCACTCTTCCAACTGGGACCTTCCGATATCACGTTGAAGATGACCACCTCCCCGCTCCCCTCCCTTCAATGGACCGACAATGCCCATGAATACTCGGTGGAATGGTCGAGCAATCTGGTGCAACACACCTGGACTACCGCCACCAGCAATCTATTCCTCCCCATCTACACGAATGGCGTCCCCGGCCCCATCAATCCCCTGTTCTACCGGGTTAAGGGAGTCATTTATTAGTTGCTTTCTTCCTTGACCCCCCCCGCCCCCCTCATACAGGATACGCCGCCATGAGCACGGCACAATCTATTCTATCCATGGAACATCTCGCCTCTCTTTGCAAGCGGCGCGGGTTTATCTTTCAGAGTTCGGAAATTTACGGTGGCTTGAACGGCTTCTGGGATTACGGACCGCTCGGCTGCGAATTGAAGCGGAACGTCCGTGAAGCCTGGTGGCAGGACATGGTCAGCCTCCGCGAGGATATTGTGGGCTTGGATTGCTCCATCATCATGCATCCCCGCATCTGGGAGGCCTCCGGCCATGTCGGCGGCTTTTCCGACCCCATGATTGACTGCCGGGGCTGCAAAAAACGCTTTCGCGCAGACCAGTTGTTCGAGGAACTGGGCCTCACCCCGAACGCCAGTGAGAAGGTGGAGGAGAAATTCAAGGTTCCCGAGGGCACCAAGTGCCCCTCCTGCGGCTCCAAGGAATTCACCGAGCCACGCGCCTTCAACCTGATGTTCAAGACCTTTATCGGCCCGCTTCAGGACGAATCCTCCGTGGCCTACCTGCGCCCGGAAACGGCCCAGGGGATTTTCGCCCAATTCAGCAACGTCATGGCCACCTCCCGTCAGAAGGTCCCGTTCGGGATTGCCCAGATCGGCAAAGCCTTCCGCAACGAGATCAACCCCCGCAATTTCACCTTCCGCTCCCGTGAATTCGAGCAGATGGAACTGGAGTTTTTCGTCAAGCCCGGCTCCGACCAGCAGTGGCACGAGTACTGGGTCGCCGCGCGTATCAAGTGGTACCAGACCATCGGGCTGCCGGCGGAAAGCATCACCCAGTATGTGTACCCCAAGAGCGAACTGGCCCACTACGCCAGTGCCTGCGTCGACATCATGTACGCCTTCCCCTTCGGCGTCCAGGAGCTCGAAGGCATCGCCGCCCGCGGCGATTTCGACCTGAGCCGGCACCAGGAGTTCAGCGGCAAGTCCATGGAGTATTTCGATCAGGACACGAATGAGAAATTCATTCCCCATGTCATTGAGCCTTCGGCCGGCGTGGACCGCATCTGCCTGGCCCTGCTCTGCAACGCCTACCACGAGGAGTGGATCCCCAAGGAGGGCCCCGTGCTCGAGGCCGAACCGGGCAAGCAGCCGCCCGCAGGTTATGAGGCCCGCACCGTCCTGCGCTTTGCCCCGCGCGTGGCCCCCATCAAGGTGGCCGTGTTCCCCCTGTTGAAGAACAAGCCGGAACTGGTCGACAAGGCCCGCGACATCTTTACCGGACTGCGCCGTCACTGGGCCTGCTTTTATGACCAGACGGGCGCCATCGGCCGCCGCTACCGGCGTCAGGACGAAATCGGCACCCCCTTCTGCGTGACCATCGACTTCGATACCCTCACCGACAACACCGTCACCCTCCGCGAGCGCGACTCGATGAAACAAGTCCGCATTCCCGTGGATAAACTTGAGGCGGAGATCCTGGCCAGGATGGGGATGTGAGAGAGTTCAGAGTTGCGAGTGACGAGTTGAGAGTCGAGAGTCGGGAGCCAAGTAGCCCCTGTTTCATTTACAGGGCTTGTCTTCTGTCCGCTGTCCTCTGTCTTCTGTCCTCTGTCTTCTGTCTCTCTTCCGTCGCCCAGACCAATGACATCGACGAGGCCACCACGCCGGCCGTGGCCGAACTGCCGGGGGTGGACGAGTTGATGGCCAACCTGCTGGCACGGCTCCCGTCAAAGCCCATCACCCTGACCGGTGAACTGGTGACGACCGCGGAGGATGAGCAGAAATCGAAGTTGAATATCATTATTCAATTGCGGTATCCGCAGGAAGCCACCTACACCCTCTGTGACAGTTTCGGCAAGTCGCTTGAGCAACTCACCGTGGTCCGCAAAAAAGGGATCACCTCGTACCGGTACCTGGCGGGCGATCCCCTCACCCCGGCCGCAGTGCCCTCCCAGGACACCCGGATCCAGAATACGGCGCTGTCCTGGATGGACCTGACGCTCGGGTTCCTGTGGTGGAACGGAGGCCGGATCATTGGCCGCGTGGAGGCCAGGGGCCAGCCCTGCTATCTTCTGGATCGCCGCGCGCCGCCAGACGACATGGCCCCCTATGCCCGCGTCCAACTCTGGGTGGACACCCGGATCTCCATGCTGATCCAGGCCGACGGCTTTGATAAACTTGAAAACCTTTCCCGCCGCCTCTGTATCAAGAGCTTTAAAAAGATCAATCACGAATGGATGGTCAAGGACCTTGAAGTGGAAGATCTGACGCATCGCTCCATCACCCTCCTCCGCATCCGCGACGCCGAGCCCACACCCATCCCCTAAACCCGTTGATTTCCGGCGAAACGGAAATCGGAATGATTTTAGACAGAATAACAAAATGATCAGAATGGGGAGGGGATAGGCAGGCTCGGATTACTCTGCCATTAGAAAATGTTTCCCGAATTCATTTTGTTTCATTTTGTAAATTCTGTCAAAAATCCCCTACCCCCTTGCCATCCGTGAAGGAGGGCGATAACACCTCGACACCCTTTGCCCTTACTCCTATAATCCCGAGTCATGAAAACGTTATCCCTACTCATCTATTCGTTCATGATGGCGGTACTGCTGATGGTCCCTGAATGGGCGCAGGCCAGTACGAATAACTGGATCCAGCCGGCCAAGGGCATGGTTTATGTCATCCCCATTCATAATGAAATCGATACCGCCCTGATCTATGTCATCCGTCGCGGCCTGATCGAAGCCGAAGACGGGGGGGCGGAAGCCATTATCTTCGACATCGACACCCCGGGCGGACGGGTGGACGCCGCCGAGGACATCCTCAACATGCTGCGCGGCGTGAAAACCCCCACCTATACCCTGGTCAATCCCAACGCCATCTCGGCCGGCGCCATTATCGCCATGGCGACGGATCACATCTACATGACCCCCGGCAGTAAAATCGGGGATGCCATGCCCATCATGCTCGGCCTCACAGGGGAGGTTCAACCGATGCCCGAGTCCGTTGAGGAAAAATCCGTCTCCTATGTCGCCGCCATGATCCGGGCGGCCGCCCAGCATCGCGGTCATGACCCCCAGCTCGCCGAAGCCATGGTGCGCCGCGATACGGAATACAAGATCGGAGACGAGGTGATCTCGAAAAAAGGCCGCCTCCTCACCCTCACCAACAAGGATGCGGAACGCCTCGTCGGGCCGGATAAACGCCCGTTGTTATCCGCCGGCACCGTGGAAGACCTCCAGGCCCTCCTGATTAAAATCGGCAAGGATAAATGTTCCATCATCAAACTGACGGTCTCCTCCGCCGAAGAGATCGCCCGGTTCATTGAATCCATCTCCATTGTCCTGCTCGGCCTCGGCCTGCTTGGCCTCTATATCGAGTTCAAAACCCCGGGCTTCGGACTGCCGGGGATTTCAGGCATTATCCTGCTCGCCATCTGGTTCTGGGGCTCGCACATTGCCGGCCTGGCGGGCATGGAGGAAGTCGCCCTGTTCCTGCTGGGCGTCATCCTGCTCTGCGTGGAATTGTTTGTGTTCCCGGGGGTGGTTTTGCCCGGCATCATTGGCCTGTTGCTGATTATCACCTCCATCCTGATGGGCATGACGCAGCACTATCCCGGAGATCCCTGGTACCCGTCCCTCCCCGCCATCACGGATTCGGCCATCCGCTTCACCCCCTCGCTCCTGATCGCGATCGCGGGCGCCGTACTGGCCGCCACCTTCCTGCCCAAGGTCCCCCTGTTCAATAAGCTGATCCTGGATGAGGCCATCCGCCCACGGGCCGGCTTCGTGCCCGCCCCTGACAACACCTCCAAAATCGGACAGCAGGGGATTGCGGAAACCCGGCTCAATCCGGCAGGTGCCGCCCGCTTTGGCGACCTGCGCCTGAATGTGGTGGCACGCGGCGAATTTATCGAGCCGGGTGAAAAAATCGTGATTGCCGAAGCCAAGGGAAACCGCATAATCGTCGAGCGTCTGAAAAACGCCTGAATAAGGGAGTCTCTGAAATGGATAGCACAACGTGGTTGATTGCATTGTTACTCGCAGGAACATTACTGATCGGGGTTGAAATTTTTGTCCCCGGCGCCGTGGCGGGAACCATCGGGGGGGCCGCTTTGTTCGGCGCCGTGGTCGTCGCCTTCGACATCAGCCCCACCTGCGGGTTCTATGTGCTTTTTGGCGTCTTTATCCTGGTGGCGCTGACGACCTTCGCCTGGATCAAGCTGTTCCCGAAATCAGGGATCGGCCAGAAGATGACGCTCTCCGTCGACGGCAAGGGGTTCAAGGCGCCCGATTCCCATCAGGCCTTGCTGGGAAAAACCGGCGTCACCCAGTCCGAACTCCGGCCGGCAGGATACGCCATCATCGACACCAAGCGGATTGATGTGGTTTCCGAAGGTGGCGTCATCGATGCCAATGTTCCCGTCCATGTCATCAAGGTTGAAGGCACCCGCGTGGTGGTACGAAGGGTTGAGTCATGAAGTTGCGACCGCTCCTGATCCTGCCGTTGCTCGCGCTGGCCGTCCGGGCGCAGGCCATTGAGTTCCGCACGACCGATACCTACACCCTTCCGGCAAACCAGGTCCTGTCCAATGAACTCTGGCTCCAGGCCCGCACCATCACGCTGGCCGGAACGGCTAATGAAGACTGCTTTATCCTGGCTGACAGCATGGGCCAGCACCCGACCACCAATCTCCCCACCCTCCGGCTCTCCGGCCTGTTCGGCACCGATCTCTGGGGATTTGGAGAATCGGTCGAAATGACCGGGGTGGTGTCAAATAATGCCCGGCTTGCCTCGTCTAAAACCATCATGATCACCAGTCAGGTTGGCCGGAATTTAATGGCCTTGGCGCCCACGATCAGCCTGAGTGAAAATTCGACCGTCCGGGGAAGTGCCTTCCTCGCCGGGCAGGATGTCATTCTGAGCGGAACCATCAAGGGAAACACCAGTGTCTACGCGAACAAGGTCACCCTGACGGGCAAGTTCGAAAACGACCTGCATGTCATTGCCGACGAAATCACGGTCATGCCCGGTACCGAGATCAAGGGTGATTTTTACTACCGGATGGAGGGGGATCTCGTCCTTGACTCCGGCGTCCTGCTGGGCGGAAAAATGATCAAGCAGGAGCTTCCGATACCGCCCCCGGCGAACCACTCCTCCACCCTGATGCTCCAATTGACCCTGCTCTGCGGGGCGATCATGGTCGGCATGGTGTTTGTGTCCCTGATGCCCGGTATTGCCGCCCTCAGCGTCCATAAGCTGGCTGAATCCACCTGGCGCTGCCTGTTGTTCGGCTTTATCACCTTTGCCTTGATCCCCCTGCTGGCTGCCTTTCTGATCTTCACCGTCGCCGGCATCCCGTTAAGCGTCATCCTGATCCTCGCCTATATCATCCTGATGTATGTCAGCAAGATCATCGTAGGGCTGTTCATCGGCCATCTCATTATCCGGAAACGCGCCCCCGTTGCCCCGAATCTGCTGTTTCCCGTCATGGCGCTGGGACTGCTGGCCCTCTATGCCGCCACGAACCTGCCTTTTCCCTTTGACATTACGTTCTGGTTCGCTATTACTCTATCCGGCATGGGCGCGCTGGTTAGTGCCATCATGGATCGGCGAACCCCTGTGTTGGTGTCATGCACGGTGGAGGAGGGCACGAAGCCCCCGCCCCTCCCCGGCGCATAACTTCCAAATACCGGATCGCTTCATTTTCATAAGATGTGTTGAGTTAAACAGAATCGGGAAGGGAAAATTATGCAGAACATTGCCGGAATCATCGTGATCTTAATTGCCGTGGTCGCCTTTATCATCCTGGGAGTATTTTTCTATTTCATCAAGGTCTGGGTCCGCGCCCTGATGTCCGGTGCCCGCATCCCCATCCTGTCGCTTGTCGGAATGAAACTCCGGCGCGTGCCCCCCACCCTGATCGTGGATGCCCGCATCCGGGTGATCAAAGCCGGCCTTTCGCTCTCCTCCGACCTCATTGAAGCGCATTATCTGGCCGGGGGTGACGTCATTAACGTTGTCAATGGCCTGATTGCCGCCGACAAGGCCGGCATTGAACTGACCTTCCAGCAGGCGGCGGCCATCAATCTGGCCGGACGCGATGTGCAGGAAGCCGTTCGCACCAGTGTGATTCCCAAGGTGATCGACTGCCCCGATCCCCAGAAGAGCCAGGTCTCCATGCTGGACGCTGTGGCGCGTGACGGGATCCGGATGCTTGTCAAAGCCCGTGTTACCGTGCGCACCAACCTGAATCAACTCGTCGGGGGTGCCGGCGAAGACACCATCATCGCCCGTGTCGGACAAGGCATCGTCAGCGCCATCGGTTCCTCGGCCACCTACAAGGCGGTGCTGGAGAATCCGGATGCCATCAGCCGCCGGGTACTGGCCAGTGGATTGGATTCACAAACGGCTTTTGAAATCGTCTCGATCGATATTGCCGATATCAGCGTCGCCGGAACCGGCGCCAAGGATGTCGCCAACGTCGGCGCCATGCTGGAAACCGAACGCGCCGAGGCGGACAAGAAACTCCGCCAGGCGGAAGCCGAAGGCCGTCGTGCCATGGCCGTCGCCCGGGAACAGGAAATGCGCGCGCTGGTGCAGGAAATGCAAGCCCGCGTGGTTGAGGCTCAGGCGGAAGTCCCCCGCGCCATGGCGGAAGCCTTCCGTAAAGGCAACCTCGGCGTCATGGATTTCTACCGGATGCAGAACATCCAGTCCGACACCGATATGCGCAAGACCATCGCCGGCGAACCGCATGACCAGCAACAGAAACCGGTTCAACAGTAACCCTGGCGGCCCAAAGGTCCGCCAAGGCTGTAGCGATTTAGGCTGTAGGCTGTAGTAACACATGAGCTCATTAATAATAGCCGCTTCGGACATGGATGTGATCATCGGGATCATTGCCGTGGTCGGGTGGATTTTGGCCCAGGTTTTTGGCAAGAAAAAGGGTGAGTCCCCCTCCCAGGAGGAATCACCACCGGTCGCCGGCACGTCCCTTGATCCAAGGGACGAGTTGCGTAAATTCTTTGAAGATCTGGAAAAAACGGCCAAGCCACCCGCTCCGCCTCAGCCCGTGGATCCGCCCCCGGTGCCGCATCCGCCACACAGGGAGAAACCGGTCCGCCGCAGCCCTGAGCCACGATCGGAGACCTTGTCTTCACAGAAACGTCCGGCTTATTCCGCGGCCGAATCGGCGCTGGCGTTTACGGGAAGGGTGCCCCCTCCGGCCCTTTCCCCCGCCCTGGCGCCCCCGGTCCACCCGCCGGTGTTCCCTGAATTACGGAACCCGCTCGCCTTGCGGAAATTCATTATCGCCAATGAAGTTCTGGGGAAACCCATCGCGTTGCGGCAAGTGTAGAGTCTGCTCCTGACACGTAAATACAGGAAGACTTCACCACTGATTGAAGAAATGCAGGAAATCCAGACACGCCGAAAATGTTTGGCGATTTGTGTGTCTGGCGGGTACACCAGCCATCAAAAATCGCCAAACGGGTTTTCCCCGGACATCAGGGGAAATGAGGGAGCTCAAGGGCGTGATCCCGCTATGATTCTTTAATTTCCCCCGAAACACCGTTGCGGGATTTTTAATTCGGGGAAGACCCGAATGCGTTCCCGTGCAACCCAATAGAACGAGCACCCCGAATTAATAATGCCGCAACATTTTGACTGGATCTGGATTTCTTCTATTTCTTCAATCAGTGGTGAAGTCTTCGCTCTAGATCTTCAAAATCCGCTCATCGGCACGCCCGGCGCGTGCATCGTTCGCGGTCAGATAGGGCTCGGTCTCGTATTGCCCCACCCCTTTCAAGCGGGACAGCACGGTCGCCACTTCCTCGGTGGCCGTCTGGCATTCCTGGATCATCGCCCTCATCTCAGGCGACACCTCGACGCGCTTCATCAAATCGAGATAGCCCCGGATAATCGTGGCAGGCTGCCCCAGATGGTGACAGGCCGCGCCAACCGTCTCCGCCATGACCCGTTGTTGCTCAGCCTGGACCAGAGCTTTGGATCGGGCCTCCATCACCTTCATCTTTTCAGTCCCCTGCTTGATCACGGCGCCAAGGGATCTCTGGATCGCCGCAAAATCGGCACTGGAGTGCGTCGCGGCGATCAGAGGAGCCCCCCCGCGTGAGATCTCATCAAGATATTGCCGCAACCGGCTCACCTCGATGGTGTGTCGCGCCAACAACATCACCCCCAGCGCCATCAACGTGACGATGGAGGGCAGGAGAAAATAAATCGTCTCCATGTCCAGAGAGCGCGTCATCACGGCATTCCCCAGCACATAGGCGAAGGCCAGCAGGGGGATCACCGACATCAGCGCGACCGCGACGATAAATTGCTGCCGGGTACCGAGGGACAGCAGCGAGCGCTTTTTCGGATCAATCACTTTCCCGGTCAACTCTCCCAGATAGCGGCGGGACCGTTCCAGCGTGACCGGCATCGGCGCTTCGGCCGGGACAGTCGCCTGATTCAGGCCTACCGCCTCTGGCAGCGCCACCCACCAGTAAGCCGAATCACCCGAGTCCAGGGGCACCCCGAAGGCCCCGCCATGCGCGGTGGCCACCAAGCGGCAATAGGTCAGCCCCAACCCATCCCTTTCAACGACCGAATCCCCGGTCCCCCCCTCACAGACAACCATCAACTTGAGCTGCCCTGCAAGGTGCTCGGTCCGGATTTTTACGGATTTCGCAGCAGGGTTTGACTTGATCGCCAATCGCATTAAATGCCTGATCACCCGGGTCATCTGTGATGGGTCACATAAGACCGGCGCGGCCGTCCCTTCCACCGCCAGGGTCACCCCTACCGCTTGAGCCGATTCTGATAACGCCTCGCTCACACAGCGTGATAACTCCAGAATGTCACACGACTTCTTTTGGGGGATCTCCTCACCCGCCATCATCTTGCGCACACTCATCAGGAATTCAATCAATTCCTCAAGCGTCTCCGTGGCCCCCAGGGCTTCATTGACAAAACGGGACGCATCCATCTTGAAATCCCTGGGTGCCGTCCCGCCCGCCATCTCAAGAAGATCCGCCAGCCCGGCAAGGGGGGTTTTCATGTCGCGCACCATCAACTGGGTCAATTCGGCCCGGGCCTCCTCCAACTGCTGGATCCTGACCGCGTCCTGCTTTAACTCACGTGCCTGCCGGGTCCGGGTGATGGCGTTGCGCAACCGGATCAACACCTCATCATTATCAAAGGGGTGGGTAATAAAGTCATCGGCACCTGCCTGAATCGCCCGTAGCCGGTCATCGCGGGACGTCGCCGTCGACAGCACCAGAGTGCTGATCAACGCCGTGTAGGGGTCGTTGATGAGGTTGCTGAAAAAATTGAAATTGAAGGGGCTCTTGATGGCATTGACCAGGATCACATCCGGGGAAATGCTTTTGGCGACATAAAGCAGGGCTTCGGGCGAGTCGACCAACCGCAGCTTGAAGCCGGACGCCTCCAGCAAGCGCGTCAGTTCGCACTCTCCCTGGTCACACCCCAGAATCAATACCAGCCCGTTTTCAGACCCTCTCATGAAACCCCTGTCTACGCTTTCCAACTACACTGCGGTACAATCGCCTTACCTGACCCGACATTAAGTATCCAAAGCGAATCCGTAAAGGTAAAAAGCGCCTCTTAGAATAAATTCCCCCGGTTCAGGATTCCGCCGGGGTCAAAGACACGCTTCAGCTCCCGCATCTGGCGTATCACGGCCTCCCCGACCATTTCACGCAACAGGGCGACTTTGAATTTCCCGACCCCATGTTCGGCGGAAATCGTTCCGCCCATGGCAATAATGCGGCGCGCCCAACACAGATAGAGGTCCTTCCCCTGGTTATACTCCTCCAGAGATCGGGGCAGGATATTCACATGCAGATGGTTATTCCCGATGTGCCCGAACATCACATAGTCCAGGCCGGCCTTCTGAAGCCCGTCGCGATACAGGTCCATCACAGCGCCCAGGTGGGTATCAGGGACGGCCATATCGGTCCCTAATTTGGTCAGGGCCGGCTCCCGTTTACGGCGTTCATCAATCACCCGGTTCACCGCCTCAGGGACGGCGTGACGGAACGCCTTGAGCCGCTCCAACTCACGCTCGCTATCAGCCATCCAGACGTTCTCCTCCCGCCCCCCTGCGGCCACAATGCCATCTGGCAACGTCTCCATGGCCCGGCCCAGTGCCGCCTCATCGCCATGATATTCGATATAAACAGCATGCCCGCTCCCCTGCGGGATATCGGGAATGTCCGCAAACACCCCGTTTTCCTGTTTTTGGGTGCGGATCAACTCCAGGGAGCGCGGGTCAAAGTACTCGATCGCCACCGGCTTGAGCTCATCGGGTTGTCCCTTGAGCCCCTGGACGAATTCAACGACGGAACCGGGCGAAGGCAGAAACACCACCACGCCCCAGCGGCATCGGGGCGCAGGAATCAAACGCAGCTCGATCGCGGAAAATATCCCGAGGGTCCCTTCAGAACCGATAAACAGATCGATCAGCTCCATGTTGTCCTTCACAAAATAGCCCGCGGCATTTTTAACCAGCGGCATGACATAGTCAGGCAGCCTGCCGGCGATTAAACGTCCGGCCCGGGTCATGACGGAAAAGGCCCGCCCCTGGGCCTGATCCACGCCCCGCCGCAGGGTGATCCGGTCCCCATCAGGCAACAACACTTCCAGCGCCTCCACATACGGCCGGGTCGCGCCATAACGGAAAGAACAGGCCCCCGAGGCGTTACAAGCCACCATCCCGCCGAGGGAGGCCGAGAGTTCAGTCGGATCGGGAGCAAAGCCATAGGCCGGCTTCTGGCGGAACCGGTCAAGGGCGGCAAGCGACTCCTGGCTCCAGCCGGTGGCATCGAACTCACCGGAGCTTAACGCCGCTCTCAGTTGAGATAACACCACTCCCGGCTGAACCGTCAGGAAGAATTCATCCCGCTCCGGGTCATACCGGAGGGCCGTCATCCGGTTCATCCGGCTGAGATTCACGACATATCCCCCATCCGGAACGGCTCCGCCCGCCACCCCGGTCCGGGCCCCCTGGGTCGTAATGGTCAGGGCCTGCTGACACGCCGCCATCACCTGACAGATGTCCTGGTCCGACCGGGCAAAACACAGGCCGTCCGCCTTCCCTCTGCGACGCGATTCATCCCGCAGGTAATCCGGATACTCCTGCTCGACATTCGTCTTTATCAGGCGCTCATTCATGTTTTGAATCCTTGGCAATAACCACCCCACATCGAGCAGAAGACTTCACCACTAATTTAAGAAATGACAGAAATCCAAATCTGGGCCGGGCAGAAAAAATGTTGCGGTATTTTTATCCCGCAGTCGCGGGACCAAAAATCCCGCAACGGGGTTCTGGTTAATTTAAAGAAATACAGGCTGGTTATTCCTTCCCGATGTCCGGGGAACACCGTTTTGCGATTTTTCATGGATGGGAGTCCTGTGCGTGTCTATTTCGTGAAATTCACAGACCCACCCATCCATGACAAATCGCAAAACATTTTTCCGCACCTGTCCCGATAATCTTTTGCTTCGCTGGATTTCCCCTATTTCCTCAATTAGTGGTGAAGTCCCTCTTTTCTGCGGTCCTTGCAGGTAATGGTAAGCCCTCGTTGCGGGCAGTCAAGACTTTGAGGGGAATCAGGATTTCCTTCATGGAGTCGAGATCCGTTTCAATCCGGATCGCCTTTCCATCCAGCCCCGCAAGGGCCCCCCAGGTTTTAACCTCCAACCGGCTGCGATCGGGTCTCACGGGGAGTACTGAGTTCGTCATCCCGTCCCCGGGCAGCTCAACCTTCAGCACTTTGAAGGACTTGCCCGCGGGGGACCAGAGATTCACCCAGACCGTTTTGGGCACATTGGTGCCCGAGGCGACCAACAACAATGAGGCGGGCGCCGCCACAATATCTCCCGCCACAAACCCGGCCACAGGAATGGAGAGCACCTTCATCTGGGGATGATCGGTCTCCACCTCGACGGCGGTCATGAACGTCCCCGGTTTTCGCGGTCCGTCACAGACGACCTTGATCAGATACTGGTGGCCCGCCTCACGGGGTTCAACGGTTACTGTCACATGCGGGGAAGTCGATTTAGCCGACAGGACCTGAAAGGAATTCGTCGAAACCGCCGTCAGCAAGACCTCCCGCTCAAGCCGCCCTTCCGCACCAATGGTTCCAAAATGGAGCCCCTCCGGCTGAGCCTCGATCGGGACGATCACCACGCCGGTGAACTCCATCCTCACCAACCGGTTACCGGGATCATCGGTCTCGGCGATAATCGACTTCGCCTGACGCCCTCGCCGTCCCTTGAAATTAATCACGGCCTCCACCGTAGTGGACTGCCCCGGGGCCATCTCATTGGTGGCGGCCACCGCCGTGGTGCACCCGCACCCGGCCCGCACGGCCAGGATCTTCACCACGCGTTCCCCTTGATTGGTCAGCACATACTGATGATTCACGACCGCATCGGCATACACCTCCCCAAAATCAAGCAGGGGATTCAGGCAAACCACACCCGGCGCATTGGTGGGCTGGTTTACGACCTGACTCACCTCCACCTCCGCGGCGACACACACCCCATTGATCGCCCCCAACAACATCACGAGCCCTGTTGACATCAGTTTTGCATGCATACATACCACCTTATTGAAAAGAGGAAGACTTCACCACTAATTTAAGAAATGGAAGAAATCCAGATCCGGACGATGAACTGAAAATGTGGCGTTAATTTTTCCACATGAGTACATGTGGAGAAAATAAACGCCACGGTTTCCTGAAGGAATTCGTTGAGCGGGAGGAGTCGTCAATTCTCGCTCCTCTTTCTTTGAAAAATTCTCCAAAGAACCGTGGCGGGATTTTTCATTCAGGTACTCCGGAATTAAAAATCCCGCCACATTCTCTTTTTTTGAATTCTCTGGATTTTCCCTATTTCTTCAATTAGTGGTGAAGTCCCTCTTTACGGGATACTGAAAATATGGACTTCAAGCCATTGATGAGATAGGGTCAACGGAACTATTTAGGAAAACATCATGACCAAATCATCACACGCCTCTGTCCGGGACTGGGAAAATCTTCAACTGCTTCATCGCAACCGCGAAGCCGCCCGCGCCACTTTGATCCCCTTTGCGAATGAGGGCAACGCCGGCTCAGGCGATCGCCTTCAGTCCCCGTTCTTTTCCCTGCTCAATGGGGATTGGCAATTTGACTATTCCCCGCGGCCGGAATTGACCCCCGCCGGGTTCGAACAGCCGGGGTTTGATGCCTCGGCCTGGAAATCCATTCCGGTCCCGGCCAACTGGCAGATGCACGGTTACGACAAACGGGTGTACACCAATGTAAACTACCCCTACCCCATTGATCCCCCCTTTGTTCCCAATGAAAACCCCACCGGCTGCTATCGGCGGGAATTCACCGTCCCCGCCCAATGGCAGGAGCGGCAGACCTTCATTGTCTTTCAGGGCGTGGATTCGGCATTTTATGCCTGGGTCAACGGACAGCCCGTCGGCTTCAGCAAAGGCAGCCATATGCCGGCCGAATTCAATATCACGCCGTACCTGAAGGCCGGCCCAAATACCCTGGCCGTCAAGGTATTGAAGTGGTGCGATGGCAGCTATCTGGAGGACCAGGATTGCTGGCGTCTCTCCGGTATCTTCCGTGACGTCTACCTGCTATCCGTCCCCGACGTCCACATCCATGACGTCTTCGTGCACACGTCCCTCGACAAGCAGTACCGCCATGCGACGCTGGAACTGGACATCACGCTTCGCAATTTGACGGCCGCGGCCACCGGCAAACACCGTGTTGACGTCATCTTGACGGACGATGAGGGACAGACCCTGGTTGATCAGCCTGCGAGCGACACACTCATCGTTAAATCAAAAGCCAGCACGAACCTGAAATTCCGCGCCCCTGTGTCCTCGCCCCGGAAATGGACGGCGGAAACACCCGCCCTCTACACCCTATTATTGACACTACGGGATGGCAACGGGGCCGTTCTGGAAACCCAGCGCCTGCGCGTCGGGTTCCGTCAGGTTGAAATCAGGGCGCAACAGCTTTGGGTCAATGGCGTCTCCATCAAAATCCAGGGGGTCAACCGGCACGACACCAATCCGGACACCGGCCATGTGGTGACCCGCGAGAACATGCTTCAGGATATTTTCCTGATGAAACGCCACAACATCAATACGGTACGAACCTCTCATTATCCCAATGATCCCCAATGGCTCGAACTCTGTGATGAATATGGTCTGTACGTGATTGATGAGGCGGATCTGGAAACCCACGGGTTTGGCTACGATGCCCCGGATATCCCGCCCCGCGTGCCCGCCTGGAAAGCCGCCTTCGTTGACCGGGCCATGAGACTGGTCGAACGCGACAAAAACCATGCCTGCGTGATCATGTGGTCACTGGGCAATGAGGCCGGGTTCGGACCCAATCATGTGGCCATGGCAGACTGGATCCGCCAGCGCGACCCCTCACGCCCCATCCACTATGAGCGGGACGATAAGGCGGTCTGTACGGATGTGTTCAGCCAGATGTATACGAACATCCCCAATCTCATCAAAGAGGGCCAGAAGAAGGAGCCCAAGCCCTTCATCCTCTGCGAATATGCCCATGCCATGGGCCAGGGGCCCGGCAGTCTCAAGGAATATTGGGAGACCATCCGCAAGTACCGCCGTTTGATTGGCGGCTGTGTCTGGGAGTGGATGGATCATGGCATGCGGATGAAAACCCCGGAAGGCATTGAATGGTTTGCCTACGGCGGAGATTTCGGGGACATCCCCAATGACGGTAACTTCTGCATTGATGGCTTGATTGCGCCCGACCGGACTCCGCACACCGCCCTGATCGAACTCAAGCACATCCTGGCACCGGTACAGGTGGAGGCGGTGGATGTCAGCGCAGGCCGGTTCACGCTCACCAACCGCAATGCCTTCCTCAATCTGTCGTATCTGGATGTCGTCTGGACGCTGTCCCGCAACGGGGTCATCGCCCAACGCGGTTCGCTCGACCCGCTTGACGTTCCCGCCGGAAAAAGCACCCTCGTGATCCTGCCGGTCAAGCCATCGGCCATCGCCGCCGGAGGCGAGGTGCATGTCACCTTCACCTTTACATTGAAGACGGCCACCCCCTGGGCGCCCGCCGGCTACGAATTATCTGTAAATCAGCTTGAGCTCCCGTCCCGGAAAAAAGAGTGGCTCGCCACCGCGGCGCGCCCGACCTCGTCGGTTAAACTGGTGGAATCTTCTACCGGACTCGTCGTGCAAGGCGAGGCGTTTAACATCGAGCTCGACCCGTTTGACGGCTCCATCCGCGATTGGCGCTGGAAAAATCAGCCACTGATCGCCGCCGGGCCCAAGGTCCAGTTATGGCGTGCCCCCACCGATAATGACAATCGCATTTCCTATGAATGGCGAAAGGCCGGCTATAACCGCCTGGTTCCACGTATTGAAAGCCTCAAGACCCGCGTGGTCAAGGGAACGGCCGTGGAGATAGTGGTTCAGAGCGTTCTGGCGAGTTATCAACTCTCACCCCGGTTCCGTCTTCACCAGACCACCACCATCGAGGGATCGGGCGAGGTAACCCTGACCGTCCGCATCAGCCCAATCGCCAAGGACCTCCCCCCGCTTCCCCGCTTCGGGCTGGAGTTCATGATGCCGGCCGGATTCGAGCAAGTGGCCTGGTACGGGCGCGGCCCCCACGAGAGCTACGCCGACCGCAAGGAACGCGCGCATGTGGGTATTTATACCGGAACGGTTGATGGGCAATATGTGCCTTATGTGCGTCCCCAGGAAAACGGAAACAAGGCCGACGTCCGCTGGCTAGCGCTTACCAATAGCCAAAAAGCCGGCTTATACATTACAGGGGATCAGCTGCTGAACGTCAGTGCGCTCCACTACACGGTGTCCGATCTTTGCACCAGTCGACATACGCACGAACTCACGCGCATCGCTCAAACCGTGGTGCATGTGGATCATCTTCAGGCCGGACTGGGCAGCCAGAGCTGTGGGCCGGCTCCTCAGCCCCAGTATCTGATCACTCCCAAGCCGATGGAGTTCACGGTGCTGTTGAGACCGGTTGGAGAAAAGTAAGGCGAAGAAGGTCTTCAATGAAGAAACTTTGGGGTTCCTGACCTGAGCGAAGCACAGGTGGCAGCCGACGTCCTCGGCGGCTGATTGCCGGCCAGTGCGTGGAATCGTTCGCCGGGGACGTCGAACGCCACCTTGCTGAAGTCAAAATGAGGTCTTTTTATGAAAAACCTGCAGTCTGATTTTGTTTCAAATCAGAAGTGAACTCCTCACTTCGGAATGAACAACTTCTGGCCGACACGCAGGGTATCGGACTTCATGGAGTTGGCTTTTTTGATGGAACTGGCGCTGACCTTGTAGGCCGCCGCAATCGCTGACAGGGTTTGGCCGGATTCGACCACATGCTCCACTCCAGTCTGGGAGCTCCCCCGTCCGGAGGATGATTTCCCGGAGGAACCACTGCCGGAAGAACCGACAATGGAGGCCACCTGGTTGACGATCTGTTTACGGTCCGAATCGCGGGCCGCCGCTAACGACTGGACTTGCCGCTCCAGCGTATCCAGCCGGTTCCGCACCACGGTATCCTCCTTGGGCGCCCCCTTCATGGAGCCGATGTCACGCTGGAGGTTCTGCTGTTCCAGCTCGAGCCCGTTGATCTTCTCCTGGATGCGTTGCACATTCTCGCGCAATTTCTCCATATCCGCCTGTTGCTGGGCCATCGTATTCTGATCCACCATCGTCACACAGCCGCTGCTCAGCAGCAGCCCCACGCCCAACAATCCACATAAAAATATTTTCATGAATTTTCCTTCGAGTTATATCCGAACATCAGGTTAACGACATCCCCATTCAGAAGTCAACGTTTAGCAGGCGCTAATAACAACATTTCCATGAAAAAGACTTCACCACTAATTCAAGAAATAAAAGAAATCCAGATCCAGACGAAAAAATAAAAATGTTGCGGCATTATTAATTCGGGGTGCCCGGTCTATTGGATTACACGGGGACGTGTTATGGTCTTCCCCGAATTCAAAATCCCGCAACGGTTTTTCTGGGGACATTAAAGAATAATAGCAGGACCAAGTCCTTGAGCTTCCTTATTTCCCCTGATGTCCGGGAAACACCGTTTTGCGATTTTTCATGGCTGGCAGCACATGAGGTTTTAACGGAGGCTATAATTGATCCCAGCCAGCCATGACAAATCGCAAAACATTTTTACTTTTCGTACCAGCCCGAACTGGCTATTCCGGATTTCCATAATTTCTTCAATTAGTTGAAGTCCCTCTTTTCGGCGGCGCCTCAGGTCTTCAACACCTGTTCATCATGCGAGGGCATAATGGCCTGGCCGGGCTCCACGATCAAAAACCGGTCCGCATCCCATTGGCCATTCACAAAATCCTTGATCAGCGAGGGGTCACCAGGAAGCTCATCACATTTCCACCCCAGCCACTGGGCACATTCATGAGTGAACTCCTTGTGCCGGACAGTATCACCGACTCCGAGATCCACGTAGGCGGCATTGTTATATTCCTTCATCCACCCCTGCTCCATCTCCATCAGGTAATCGGCATTCTCCTCGCCGTACTTTTCCGTATACTCCTTGCGCAGCAGATCATAGCGCCCCTTCCCGGGCTGAACCGAACACTCGACCCAACCCGGCGTGTACCAGTAGGTCCCCGGATGCGCATCAAAATAGGTCCGGTACCGCTCCTTGGACCCCAGGAAGAGCGTAATGCAGTCATGGGCCTTGGGAATGATCATTTTCTTATTGCGGGAAACCACTCCCGCCGCCCCATTGCTGCACAGACCATAGCCCAGGAGAATCGCGTCACACTCTTCCGGCGCCTCATCGACCGCCGCCTGCAGCTGGACCTTGAGCAGTTCAGGGGTATTATGCAGCCCCTGCTTGATGAAATTGAAGGTAAAGAAATGGGGCGACTGGGAGGCGAAATAACACAACTCCCGCCACAATACATGACACGCAATCAGATGATATCTCGCCATATTTCCCCTTGTTTTCATCAAGATACTGGCACACAAAAAGAGAATCAAGCGGGAACGTGGGGCTGCCCCCGTGACTGTTAAACTCAAACGAAAACAGCAGTCCGAGGTAAACATACCCGGGCTGCATGAGATAGGGGGGGGGATCGGGTCACAACGACTGGATGAATTCGCGAACGTGGAGAATGCGATTACTGTTGTCCCGGTTGAATAGCAAATGCTCGAAATCCCTCTGTTTCTTCCGCAAATCGATGGACGCGAGCGAAGTTTCCACGGCCGCCTTCAGTCCCTTCAAATCACCAATACCGTTGCGCGCTTCGAGAAACGTATAGTCCGGCATGGTTCGCGATAACAGAAACATGACATCGTAATAATCCCTGCCTTTACCCCTGGCCAACATGGCTGAAATCTTCATCGCACAAAGCACCGCATCTGACGGAACCGGGAACGAGAAAAAGAAACCACACCCTTTGATAAATCCCATGATCGGTTCGTAGTGAATCTTTTGATCCTGTGATTCCAGTTTCAACATGAAACGCTCATCCTTGTGCCCGGATAACCCCAGCTCAAATAGCAACTCGGGGAAATAGAGACTGCTCCGGAATGCCGTCAGGCGGCTTTGGTCCTTCTCCCTGACCTCGACCTTGAAGCCGTTACGACGAAGAAAAACCTGAACCTCACCCGTCATCCTCCCGAATTCTTCCGCCGGAAAATTCTTACAGTCGAAATCCAAATCTTCAGAAAACCGGTCAATCCCCTTGACCAGTCGCAGGTTCGCTCCCCCGATGAACGTCATTTTGCGAATATGCGGCGTCGTCGCCAGATAGTCGAGAACCAACAACTGGACATATTCCTTGAGAATATGCTTTAGAAAGCCCGCATTCCCGCTCAAGGCGGCGGGGTAGAAATTCCTGATCTGCTCTATCGTAATCATAAATCATAAACCTTGGATAATAAGCGCACCCGCTTCTCAAGTGCGGCACAATGAAAGCGTGCCGTCAGCGATTCCCATTCCGGCCGATTCAACTCCTCGCGCAAAAGCTCACCATCAAGCCGCAGATTTTTCAACTCCTGTTCCGTGTTGTAGAAGGGATAAAGATACAGCAGATCCAGCAAGGCCTTTTCGCGGGTGGCGAACCCCATCGCGCGACCGCCTTCCAGTGGGCGCGGTTCGTAACCGAACATCAGGTCTTCCCGGACGCTTTTGTACGAATACTCTCCAAAGTCGTTCTTGAACACCGCCGTCTTCAATGAAGTCACGCTGGTGATCTGGGTCACGGCCTCGGGAATCAACCCGTAAAACGAGAGCGCTGAGTGCAGGCTGATATAAGATGGATTGTAGATACGCCCCGCGAAATACATCGCCATATCCGGTTTTCCCCGGTACTCCGGGAAGGCATAAAGCCCCTGCCGCAATCTCACCAGGTAACCCCTCTTCGTCCATCGGACAAAGTTATTCCGGTCAAATCCAGGCTGCCAGGCATATACCTGATGGATGCTGAAGCACCCTTGATCAAACAACTTATTCCTGAACTCAATCCACCCCATACTATATTTCCTTAATGCATTAGATATAATGCATATCAGAAATAGATGCAAATATATTCAGCTTTGTCGGTGTAAAGATTCGCCTGTGCCCGCCGCAGGGCGAGGTAATACCGGGCTGCGTCAGCAGGAAGCGTCCTAGCTCAGACGTTGGGAGCCGGCCCGCATGACTCCCGCATCATGAGTTCGGGTGCCAAGACAATCTTCTCCAATTTTCCGGAAGGGCGATCCCCGGCCGTCACCGCCCGGAAAGCACTTTCGACCATCGCCTCCATCGGTTGGCGAATCGTGGTCAACGCCGGGATCATCAGGCGCGCCATCGGAATATCATCCATCCCCGCCAATGAGATATCCTGCGGCACCCGCACCCCGCACTCATACAGCGCCCTCAGCACCAACTGGGCCAGGGCATCATCGGACACAATCAAAGCCGTGGGCCGCCGCAACGGATCCTGGCAGAGCGCTTTCACCGACGCCCTGAGCGGCCCTTCCGACGTCCGTGGGACCTCGATAAATTCGATGGGCAAATGGCGGTTCTCCTGCAGCAACTCCCTCATGATCGCCGCACGCCGCCGGTTGGGGGCCGAGTCATCGCCCACAAACCCGAACCGGGCATGCCCCAGTCCCACCAGCATACGAACCAAGGCATCCAGCCCTGCCCGCTGATCAAAGGCCACCTGCTGAACGCCGGGAACAACCTCCCCCGTGCAGATCTGGACCACCGGCCGCCCTTCTGAAAGAAACAGTCCGACCGCCTTGGGGGTAAAATCGCTTCCGCACAGGATCAATCCATCGGGCCGGAACTGGCGCAGCAGAATCTGCCCCTCGGCTTCCCCCTGGGACGCTTCCCAGCCGGATAGCAACAGCGCATACCCATCCCTCACGGCCAGCCGCTGCATCGTGCCGATCATGTGTCCGAAAAAAGGGTCCTCGAAATTTTTAACCACCACCCCCAGCGTCCGGGTGGGCCCTCCTTTTAACGTCAAGGCCGCCGCACTTGGCCGGTAATGACAGGCCGCCGCCGCCGCCCGGATCTTCTCCGCCGTCGCCGGGGCCACCCCGATCTTCTCTGAATTCCCCGTGAGGACCCGCGATACCAATGCCTGTGAAACGCCCAGACGCCGGGCTATATCCTTCTGGGTAATCGCGCTTTTCATCCCCCCACGTTGACATATTCCCCTCACAGGCGTCAATCTCATGCGAATGAGAGGCCTCACCACCCGTTTCCCGATGAAGCTGATGAGAGGGCTCCTCTTTGAAATATTTCACGCGTCAGAATAAATTTACAGAGCCCCCGATTTTATTTATAATAACCCGATTGTGAACAGGTTGAACGGACAAAAGCGTTGTGACGGCCATCTGGATGTATTAGAATTTCATGTGTATAATCAAGTGGTTCAATGAGGAAAACACCATCCTGTGATGAGGCTAATTTCACATAATCGCTGTCCGATCGGGATGGCCCTGTTGCTCGCCCTCAGCACTCTGCTTGTGGGAAATCACAACGCAGAGGCGGCCCGGCACAAAACCAAGACCAAGGCCAAACTCAATCCCCCTCAGGAGCTTGTGACCGAGGCGCCGGCCTGGTGGAACAACATGACCGCATCCGCTCAGGATGGGTCCTTGCGGCCAGCCCTCGAGAGTTGGTTGCGGAAGGAACTTACCCCGCCTGTGCGTAAGACCTTGTATGATGCCATGGAGCGGACGATCGTGACCGCACCGCCTGAGACCCGGAGCAATCTGGTGAGCATCAT
This sequence comes from bacterium, assembly GCA_037128595.1. Taxonomy (NCBI): domain Bacteria; species bacterium. The sequence continues at coordinate 52,883 of JBAXWB010000024.1, read as the reverse complement.
TGCTCCCCTCTACATGAAAACCTTGCTGGAGCGCTGTGATACCCAGCAGGCAACTCACTTTCTCAAGTCACAGGACGCGATCCTGACCGCCAGCCTTCCCTTCCAGACGGCCATGTGGCGCTTGCAGTTAGCCATCATGACCGGCAATAGCGAGCAAGCGGGACAGTCACTGGCCAAGGCGATTCTTGCCAATCCGGCCTATACCAATTCAACCGAATACCTGAAAAGCAAAGAGACCATTTTTAAACTCAACGCAAACACCGCCCTGCCGCTCACCATGGATCTCACCCCGCAATCGGTTCCGGATGCCCTGGATGCCTTTGCCCGCAGTGGCGACACCAACCGCCTCTGCACGTATCTGAAGGAGGTGTTGCGCACCCGTAATGAAAACGCCCTTTCGATGGAGGGGGATGCCTCCTTATTTATCGGATCCAAGCCCTATTACCGTCAGGTGCTTGCCAAATATGCCCCCCTTTACGACACCTGGCTGAATCAGGAAATCCTGAATCTCAGTAAACAACCCTCCCGTCAGGCTGACGCCGCCCGCCTTTCACGAATCGCCCGGCTCACCCCCGCTGGCGACACCACCGGCCCCGACTCCGTCGGCCCCTCCGCCGCCGCCCCGCTTCAGTCCTCTGGCTTCATCCCGCTGGTGGACATGACGCCCGGAACCGTGGAGGTCAGCGAGAACCATTTACGGTTTATGACCCAAGGGGACTCGACCCCCATCCCCGTTGCCTCCCTCTCCATACGTGGTGGACAAACCTGGCTATCCAACTCACGAATGTTGACTCGCCTCCAATCGGGACGCGTCCTCTGGAGTTGGGCGGCCCCCCTGCAGCGCATCACCGAATCGGACAGCACCGAGGCCGCCCCGTTCCATCTTCTGGGAAAAACCCAGCCAGCGGTGGCGGGATCGGTTGTGGCGATCAGCGCCTTAATCCAAAATGCCGCGCTCTGGGTGGTTGGACTTGACCGGGAAACGGGCGCGTACCGGTGGGGCTGGCATAGTGATTCTGCCACCGTCGCCAGTGATCCGGCCTCCTGGGGCACCAACCGCCTGGTCGTCATGCAACTCTCCGGCCAACCCGCCCGAGCGGAACTGGTGACCCTCGACGCCGCCACCGGCAAAAGCCTGCTCACCCTACCGGTCAGTTCAAGCCAAACGCCCGGGAGTAAAACGTCCGCAGGCGCACTGGTATGTAACCAGGATTCCTCATGGAAACTTCCTGCCCCCACCATTGTGGGTGACAGGGCCTACGTGTCATCCTCCATGGGATTGATCGGGGCCATCAATTTAACGGATGAGAGCCTCCTCTGGCTTCGCAATTACACCCGTTTTGAAGATCCCGCACTGATGGGCCTGCGCCATCCGGCCAGCCCGGTCGTGGGGCGCACCGCGGTCCTGTTTGCCCCCTGGGACTCAAACAGCCTGTTGTTAACTGACAAAACTTCGGGAAAGTTACTGGCGCTCCGCACCGATCTCCCTTGGTGCGAGGTGGCCCCCTGCGGCCCGGATCATGCGTTGATCACCACCCCGACCACGACCCATCTGGTGAGCCTGACCGATCTCAAGGACGTCAAGATGCTGACCGGCCGCAACTCCCGTCTGCTGCAAGCGGTTCGCGAAGGATGCCTGATCCTGGCCCCCGACGCCACCACCAGCCTGATTCAGCCCAACGGCTACACGTCCATCCTCTCCCCTGAGTCTGATGAGGAACAGATATTGGGCTGTGACCCGGAGGGAAACTGGTATGCCGCAGGGGGCCCGGGCTTGCAGTGGTGCGGCGTCAAAATGGGAGCCACCGGAACCCTTCCCGCCCTACGCCATCCCCAACTGAATCTCCCCTCAACCTGTACCCTGACCGACGGGCTCCTCCTCTCCACGAATGGCGCTACCCCCCTGGCCCTGGCCGGTCAGATCCTGACCCCCGCCACCACCGCGCTCTCACCCCGCTGGGAGCTTCCCACGCCGGGCAATCCTCACGGCGTCCTCGCCCTGAAAGACCGGGTGATCATGGCCCATAGCGGCCGTCTATGGATTTATGATGCCCAGTCCGGCGACCTGACGCACACCTTGCCGGAGGGCACGGCAACCACCCCGAAGCTATCAGACCTCTTCCCCGGTCCCGGCTCCCCGGGCTTTGCCCTCGGACAGGACGAGGCGCCCGAGCTGGCCCTATGGGAACTGGATGCCAATGGCCACTTCACCGGCCCGCCGGTTGCCCGGATGGATAAAGAGTTCAGCTACCGGCAATTCGAGCGCTTTGCCATCCTTTCCAGCCCTAGCCACATTTCCGCCATTGTCACAGAAGCTTACTGGGGCCAGCCCTCCTCCATCTGGACGGCCCCGCGTAAACCTGAACCAGCCATCCTGACCGCCACCAAAGCCCCCCCATGCAACTATATCTGGGTCTCGAGCGACGGTTCACAGGGGGCCGCCGTTATGCCCACAGGCTGGTTTTACACCATCGATGCCTCGGGATTTCATGACGGCCGAACTGAATTCCTTCTGAGCCAGGACACGTGGCAATCCAAGGGCACCTGGAGCTCCGGCAACCTGATTGAGTCCAGACGTGACGCCGACTGGACGGAATATCTGAATCCCATGACAGGCACCATTTTCAACCCGAAAAAACAGAATGTCCGGCCCTCCGCCGTCATCGGCACGCAGGTGTATGGCATTAAGATTGACGGGTTTAATATCCACCCCTTCACGTACAACGTGCAGGGCGATAAAGCCGCCATTCAGGGAAAACCGCTTCCGCCATGGGCGGCCACCCTGCCCTTATCCGGCCAATGGCAGGCCAGGGCAACCCTGAACGGGGGCACCCCGATGCTGTTATTGATGCCCCCGCCCCTCGATGCAAATTCAGATAATATGCACCGGATGAGAAAGCAGACCTTAATCAATCTGCAACCCCCGCCACGCAATGACGGAGTGGCCATTGTTTGGGCCAACGCCGCCACCCAGACCGCGTACCGAGTGCCCAACATTCCGCGCGAGGCCCGGATATGGAGTACCCCCCAGGGGCTGGTCAACATTGCAGGCACCTGGATGAGTGCCACCCAGTGGGAAACCGCACTGCATCTCAGGGATTCGGTCCGGACCTGCTCCGCCACATCGGGCGCAGTAACCGTGGATGGGTTCCTTTCCGAATGGTCGACGAATGAGTTCTTCAGCATTCCCAACGGCACGATGGCCGTACGGATGAGTGCCGAAAACGAACTCGCCATCGCCGTGAAAATCACCAACCCCCGTCTGGCGGAACAACTCGGCATCAAAGGCCTTAACGGCCAACTCGAACTGTCCGCCCTGCCGGATAACGAAATTTTCTTCGGGGAACCCCCTTCCCTGTCGCCTCAAGCCCCCCTCACGCAAGGAACTGTCACCGAATTTTATCTATCCTCGAGGTATCTGAAAAACACGAAAACCGCCACGTTCGCCTGGACGGTTCACCCCGACGGGAAAACCTGCCAGATTGAGGCCATCGTCAAAGACATTCCCGTTGAACGTGAGTCCCGCACTGCTCAGCCTGTGGGCGTCAGAATGCTCTGGTATTCCAACCCGCTCGAGCTACCCGTAAATTTAGTTAGCGAAACTCCCTTTGGTCCTCTATCGTACGTGACGGTAAAATTTTAAACAGGGATCATGGCGACCAAACCCACAACTTCAGCGATTGACTCCGTGGCCTGGCTGCAGCAGCAGCTTCGCGTCGCGGCACGCCGTCATCAGGTCCTCGAAACCGTCAGCTTTGCCGCCACCGCGGGCTCCCTGGCCGTGGTGAGCTTCGGCTTCTATTTTCTCGCTGATTTCCTGGTGCGCTTCCCGGGGTTTGTCAGAATCCTGCTGACGCTCGGACTGCTGGGGGGCGGCGGGTATTGGGCGGCGAAAGTGGCCCGTCGGTGGATCATCCCCTACCGCACCCTCGACGCCACCGCCCGTGCCGTCCACCGGGCCGATGAAGCCGCAGGCCGGAAATCCCACTCCCTCACGATTTCCGCCCTTGAATTCGGTGAACGCCCCGCCATTCCCGGTTCTACCGAACTCAAGAATGCCGTGATTCAATCCGCCCGCGCCCAGGCGAATGACCCGGCCCTGGCCCGCCTCTGCTCCCCGCTCCATCTCAGGCTCATGCGGCATACCCTGACCGCGGCCGTGGCCGTGGCCGTTGTCCTGACGCTGACTGGATCCTATACGAAACTTTTTGCCCGCCGCATGCTCGGCCTTTCCGGGCAGTACCCCTCCGCCACCCGCATCGTGCGGGTCGACTGGCAGCGCCTCGCCTCCGCACGGGAGGACTATCCCGTCTCGGTCACCGTGACCGGCCGGATCCCCGGCACCGCCATGATGACGATCACCCCTGAGAAAAGCCGGCCGTTCACCCTCCCGATGACGATCCAGAGCAACGGCACCTTTTCGGCGACCCTTCAGGGACCGGAACAATCCTTCTCATTCACCTGCACCCTGGGGGATGCCAGCACAGATCCCATGCCGGTGATTATCCGGATGCCCCCCTCCGCCCGGAGTCTGGCCGTCAATATCAAACCTCCAGCCTACACTCAACTCCCCACCCGCGAAGAAACCGGCCCGGTAATCAGCGCCCCGCAAGACAGCCTCCTGAGCTTTACGGTCACCCTCGACACCCCGGTTGCGACCTGCACCCTCACCGGCGAAGGCCGGACTTTAGGCTGCACCCGGACCCCGGAGGGCACCTGGACCGCAAAAGCCATCCTCACCAATTCCTGGAATTTCAGTGTCTCGTTGACCACCTCCGAAAAACTCACCCACACGGACCCGACCACCCGGCAGATCCTGATTACGCCGGACGTCAGCCCGACCATAGAATTGCGCAATCCGAAACCCAACAGCGTGGTCGCCCCCAACAGTCTGCTGGTATTCGATATTCTCGCCCGCGACGATTACGGCCTCACGGAGGTCGGCATCAATTATTCAGTGTATGAACAACGGAATAATAACGATGTCAAAGTCAAGCAAGGCACCTTTGCCCCCCCTCTCAAACAACCTGCTGGACGGGAGGCGACCCTCCATCTCATCAAACCGGTGGCCGAGCTCGGCCTGAACGCCGGACAGCGGGTCGTGTTTACCAGCTATGCCCTCGATAACCGGCCGGCCCCCAAAACCCAGACGGGCGAGTCGGATCAGGCGCCGGTGACCGTCGTCACGCCGGACGAATTGCGCCGGATTCTCGAGACCGGCTTACAGCAGACCAGTGATTTGCTCCGCAAAGTCAGCGAGGATGAACGCCGGCAAAGCGAACTTCTGCGCCAGCGTTTATCCACTAAGGAGAAACCGTGAAATTTTCCCCTCCGATCCTGCTCGTGGTGGCCCTGGGGCTCTCGCCGGTTTTTGGCGAAGATGATTTCCTGCGCGATGCCGCCCGCAGTGACGCAATCATGAAGGATGCGGGCAACCAGCTCGACAGCCTCGCCCGTGAAATGGAAATCAGCAATGTGTTCGCCCCCTCTGACATCATCTCCAATCGCCAGGTCGCCGCCCAGCTGACGGCGACGCGCAATACGGATATGAAGAATGTCCTGAGATCCCTGGAACTCAGCCAACTGCAAGCCACCAATCTTCATACCCATCTGAGAAGCGCCGAGGCGGGCCACCGGCGTATCGCCCGGTCGCTGCTTGAAATGGGCAACCGCCTGGGCGTCGGCCAGGGGACCGACCTGCTGTCACGCGACAAACTGTTAGGCCTCAAGAAAGAAGTGGAGGCGTTGGCCGCCGAAGCCGATGCCGGCAAGGCGCTCACCGAAGACCAGCAACGGCGGGCGGATGATATGGCCCGTGAGTTGAGGGCCACCGAGAAGGCCGTGAACAATGCGGAAGCCGCCAAGGCCATGGACCAGGCGGCCGCCAAACTTGAAACAGGCAAACCGGAGGCGGCCGCGGAAGAAATCAACAAGGCCCTGGCCTCACTCGACAAGGAGTCGAATGCCCGGGAAAATGAAAGCGCCGCCGCTGAGGCCAAAAAGAATGCTCTTGAAAAAGCCGCCGCCCAATTGAATGCCCTGGCCAAGCAGGCCCAGACCCTGGCAGACAATCCCACCACGCCCAAAGCGGGAGACATGGCCCTGGACATGATGATGAAGGCGGAAGAGGTCGCCAAGGCCTTAGCCGGCGAACAACAGAACGCGGAAGCGGACACCGTCCGCTCCGCGGAGAATAACCTGCAAAACAACGAGTTCAGCAAGGCGGCCGCCAATCTGGAGGCCGCCGCTCAGGCGGCGTCTCAACAGGCGAAAGCCCTTTCGGCCCAAATGGAAAAAGCCCTGCAGGCCCAGTCCGAGGCGCTCAAGGCCCTGGCCAACGCCGCCGCTGAACTCGCCGCCCTCCAGGCGTTGCAGGAGCGGATTGACGATGCCGCCCAGGACCAGAAGGAGGCGTTAGCCACCGATGCGAATGCCGGGGAGGCCGCCCAGAAAACGGCGGACAAAAACAAACGGGCCGATCAGGCGGATCAGCTGGCCAAAGACCTGCAGGCCGCCAGCATGACCGAACCCGCCCAGGATGTGGGAAATGCAAAAAATGAGATCACCAGCGACCAGGGAGCCAAAGCCCTCAAATCGCTGGAGAGCGCCAGCCAATCCATGGCCTCGGCCATCAAGAATGCGGAAGCCAAGATGAACGCCCTGATGGCTCAAGCGCAAGGGGCCCCTCCCCAGCCGGGTCAGCCCGGCCAACCCCCGCCACCCGGGCAGCCGGGTCAGCTACCTCAACCCGGTCAGCCAGGGCAACCGCCTCAGCCAGGTCCGCCCACCGGCCAGGACTCACAGGACACCAAGGACACCGAAAGCAAGAATCTCGCCGCCGGCACCACGGAATCAGGCGTCCTCCCCGCCGAACAGGGAGCCTGGAAATCAAACCTGACTAAAAATGAACGGCAGGCCCTCCTGTCGGGTCAGCAGGAAAAAAGCCTGCCTTCCATGACGGAAGATGTTAAACGTTACTTCCAAAACCTTGCCGAATGAATACCCTTTTAACTCAATACTTGCGCAGCCTGACCCTCATCGTCATGGGGGCCTTCACCCTCACCACCAGCCGGGCTGAATTCATCTTTGATGCCGAAGTGCCCCTTGAGCCACAAGTGGAAAAAGCCATTGAGCGCGCCCAGGACTGGCTGGCGAAAACCCAGCAGCCCAACGGGTCATGGGGCACCTGCAATGGCGTGAATGCCATGTCACTGATCGCCCTGATGATCAACGGCGGCACACCCGGCCACGCCAAATATGGCAACAAAATCGCCAAGGGCATCGATTTTCTGATCACCAACCAGCAGGGGAACGGCTATCTGATTGTCGGGCAAACCGGCGACATGTACCAGCACGGGCTCTCCACCATCGCCCTCGCGGAAGCCTATGGCATGACCCATAATCCCGCTATCCGCGAAAGCCTGACCAAAGCCATTGCCCTCACCTTGAAGGCGCAAAACTCGGCCGGAGGCTGGCGCTATAAACCCGTCCCGCTGGATGCCGACCTTTCTGTCACCGTGATTCAGGTCATGTCCTTGCGCGCCGCCTCGGACACCGGCATCTATGTCCCGCGCGATGCGATCGATTTCGGCATCAAATATGTGAAGCAGAATTGGAGTCAGAAACAAACGGGCTTCGGCTATACCTCGTCTGACAAAGTCAGTCCCCGCATGACGGCGGCCGGCACCGTCTGCCTCTATTCCTGCGGACTGGAAGAGGATCCCAGCATTCCCCTGGCCATTCAATACCTCTCCCAGAACATCACCTATGATGCCAAAGGGCATGATCGCATGGCCTGGTATGGCCACTACTATTCCTCGTTGGCCTTCTATCACCACGGGGGTGACGCCTGGAAAACCTACTACCCGAAAATCTGCCAGCACATTCTGACGAGTTGGCAGGAAAAGGGCCATTTCGAGGATCCGCTCACGACGGCCTGGGGCATTCTGGTGATGGGAACTCCCTACCGTTATCTACCCATTTATCAACGATGAACTCACCCACACCATACCGACTCCTCTGCCTTCTGAGCGTCTTCGCGGCCTTGACCCTGCCGGGCTCTGCCGACACCCTCACCCTGCAGAACAAGGCCACGCTCACCCGGCCCATCACCCGCCTCACGTCCGCCGGGGTCATTCTGGACAAGAACCAGATGGTCTCCTGGACCAATCTGGCCAGCCTCGTATTCGACCGCCCTCCCTTGCAGGCTCCCGGCCAACGCCTGCTCCTGCGGAATGGCATCGGCCTGTGCGGCATCCTCGCGCGCACCACCCGCGACACCCTGACCTTCCGCAGCATTACCGCCGGCGAACTCACCGTCCCCTGGAGCGAGGTGACCGCCATCCGCTATGGGCAATCCAACCGGTTTCCCGATGCGGTCAACCTCCAACCCGGTGAAATCCTCGTGGTGTTGAATAACGACGAGCGCAACAAGGGCACGCTGATGGGTGCCACTGATCAGCAACTGGTGCTTCGTACCCCCGATGGCATGAAAAAAATGGCCACGGAAAACATTACCTGGCTGATCGCCTGCCCCACTATTTTCGCTTCCCGTAATGTCGTGATACTGCTTCGCAATGGAGACCGGCTCAATGGGCCGGTCCTCTGGAATCAAAATGAATTTTCGGTCACAGTCAATGGCCGGACACTGAACATGGACCAGGCCGCTATACGGGCCATTATCAATCCCGGGGCTGCCCCACAAGAGAAGGAATAACCAATGGAAGAAGAAATCAAAGTAGAGTGCGCCTCGTGCGGAGCTCATTATCTGGCACTGGCTAGCGACCTGGCGGGAATCACCTGCGTCCGTTGTAAAGGAACCGAGTTTCGCGCCATCACCTCGGCCCCCGCTCCCGCCGCTCCGACTCCGCCTTCGGCGCCCGTGCCCGCGCCCGCACCCAAACCTGCTCCCCCAGCCCCCGCGCCTAAGCCCGCTCCGGCTCCGGCCCCGGCTCCAGCGCCTAAGCCTTCACCTGCGCCCGCCCCAAAACCACCTTCGGCGCCCACTCCGGTCCCGAAACCGGTCGTAGCCCCCGCACCCACTCCTAAACCGGCCCCTGTTCCGGCATCCAAGCATGCCGCGGCACCCGCCCCGGCGAAACCTGCCTCAGAAGCCACCGTTGGAACCAGCGGAATGCCTCTGAAGCGCTTCAGGGAGCTGCATGCCGGCATCCGAACCGAGCTGGCCAAAGTCATTGTCGGTCAGGACGAGGTCATTGAGGAACTCCTCGCTGCCGTCCTGTGCGGCGGTCATTGTCTGCTGGAAGGCGTTCCCGGCCTGGCCAAGACCCTGCTCATCTCATCACTGGCCAAAGCCATGAGTCTCTCCTTCAAGCGGATCCAGTTCACCCCCGACTTGATGCCGAGCGATATCACGGGAACCGACGTCCTTCAGGAGGATCCGGTCACTGGCGAACGCAAGTTCAAGTTCCTGCAGGGCCCGATCTTCGCCAACATGCTCCTGGCAGATGAAATCAACCGGACCCCGCCCAAAACACAGGCTGCCATGCTGGAGGCCCTTCAGGAAAAACAGGTATCGGCAGGCGGAACCATCCATCGCCTCCCCTCCCCGTTCCTGGTGCTGGCCACCCAGAATCCGCTGGAACAGGAAGGCACCTATCCCCTCCCTGAAGCGCAACAGGATCGATTCCTCTTCAAGGTGTTTGTGGGCTATCCCACCCGGCAGGAAGAGCATGAAATCGTGCGCCGGGTCACCAGCGCCAATTTCGGCGACATCAACCCGGTCTGTTCGGGCGAGGAACTGATGGCCCTCCAGCGCTCCCTCACCAGTGTCCCGGTGGCGGATGCCGTCGTGGAGTACGCCAACCGCCTGACCCGCGCGACGCGCATCAAGACACCGGATGCCGTTGAGGCGGCCACCCGCTGGCTGAGCTGGGGCGGTGGCCCCCGGGCCACCATCAACCTCGTGATGGCCGCCCGGTGTATGGCCGTCATCAGCGGACGGGCCGCCCCCTCCTGTGATGATGTGGCGCGCGTGGCTAAACCCGTGTTGCGGCACCGCATCGCGCTCAACTATGTGGCCCGCGCCGAGGGGCTCTCCACGGATGAAGTCATCGACAAGATTGTCGCTGTGGTGCCTAAACACTAACCTCGCCTACACTCGTCCGGAGACGGTCATTTATGTCGGAGCATCCCCAGCATCTGGTCAAATACTTGAACCCTGACGCCGTGTCACGTATTGCGGCGATCGGCCTCAAGCCGTCCCAGCGGGTGGAGGGGTCCCTGGTGGGGAACCACCGCTCGCCGTTCCACGGCTTCGCGATTGAATTCGCAGGCCACCGGCAATATGTGCCCGGGGATGATCTGCGGCATCTGGATTGGCGGTTGTTCTTCAAGTCGGGCCGCTATTATACCAAACAATACGAACTGGAAACCAACTTCGTCGCCCACCTGCTGGTCGACATCAGCTCCACCATGACGTTCGAGCACAAGCACGGCCGCAAATGGGACTATGCCGCCTTCATGGCGGTCACGCTGGCCAACGCCGTGGTGGCCCAGGGCGACCAGACCGCCGCCACCCTGTTTGCCAATGACATCGTCGAAACCATGCCGCCCAGCGGCGCCGAGGAAGCGGGCATCACCCTGTCGCGGCTTCTCACGCACACCCCGCCCAAGGACCAGACGGCCATCGGGCGCGTCCTGACCCAGATCGCCGAACAGATCGGACGCCGCAAGGTGGTGTTCGTGATCAGCGACTTCTTCGGGGATCTCGACAGCATTTTCGACGGCATCCGCCGCCTGCTGTACAGCCGGAATGAAGTCATCCTCCTCCACGTGCTGGACCCGCTGGAGATGGACTTCACCTATCCCGGCCGCGTCGAACTGATTGAGCTGGAAGGTCAGGGACGGATCAAACTGGAAGGCCGGAACATCCGGGACAGCTATAACGCCCTGTTTGCAAAATACCTGGCGGAGATCAAAACCCGCAGCCTCCAGCTGAACGTCGATTACATCCGCTGTATCACCAGCGAAAATTTCGGGATTACGCTGTCGGAATACATGAACACCCGCATCCTCACCCGCGGAGGCCGGCCATGAGTCTGCTTAACCCCCTGGCCCTCTGGGGCCTGCTGTTTATCGCCGTCCCCCTCCTGCTCCTGCTTTTGCTGAACCGGAAAGTGCTCGTCCTGCCGTGGGCCGCCTATGCCTGGATGCAGGAGGCCGTGGTGCGCCAGCGCAAGGAATACGAGCTGACCGACCTGCTGAAACTGATCGCGAAATGTCTTCTACTCCTGGCATTAACCCTCTTCAGCGCCCGGCCTTTTCTGACCACCCAGGGCCAGAATGGCAACCTGATTATCGTGGTGGATAATTCCCCCAGCATGAATGCCCTGCTTGACCAGGGAAGCCGCCTTGACCAGGCCAAAAAGATTGCCGCCGAGACGATTGAGCACCATGAGGGAGCCGTCGCCCTCTACACCTTCGGGGCCACGCTTGAGCCGGTCCTCGGGAAATTCTCACAGGACAAGGGCGCACTGAAGGATCGCCTCTCCCGCATCCAGGGAACCGCCGGATACGGAAATGCCGAACGCATGCTGACGCAAATCCGGGGCCTCCCGATCTTCCCGGATACCGCCCGGGTACTGGTTCTGGGTGACTTTCAGCAATCCTGGCTGGGAAATGGAACGGTCCTCCCCCGCATCCTGGAAACCTACGGGGCCGGCTTCCCCATGATCTGGGCACAGATTGATCCCCGGCCTCTCCCCGGGAACGTGGCCCTCACCGGCCTCTCCATCAGCCCGGATGGCGCCTTTCCCGGCCGGCCGACGTTCCTGGAAGTGGAGCTCCAAAACGGATCCTCGGTCGCCACCAGTAACCGTGTGCTGACCCTCTGGATCGATGACCGCGCCATTCAGCGGCAGATGATCCGGCTGGAGGGCGGCGAAAAACGCCGCCTCCCGTTCACCACGATTTTCAAGACCTCCGGCTGGCACACGATCAAGGCCGAGCTGGATAACGACACGCTCCGCACCGATAATACCCGGTACGCCGCCATCAATATTCCGCCGACCCTGAATGTCCTCTCCATCGTCCCCGCCACCTCACCGGGCGGTCCCCCCGCGGATCTCTATATCAAAGCGGCCCTGCGCGGCATCCTGCCGAGTTCCTGGCTCACCTACCGCAGCATCTCCACACTGGAACTTGACTCCATCCCGCTCGATGGCGTTCATATCCTGCTGAGCTTCGGCATGCCGCTTGAAAAGGGAAGTCCCCTCTCCCGGCAACTCCTGGCCTTCACGGAGCGCGGCGGCGGAACCGTGGCCTTCCTGCCGGCCGTGCATCAGGGCGAAGCCAATGCCACACCATGGGGGTCCGTGCTGGCCCCCACGAATGCCTGCACCCTGAATCCGCGGGCCCTCCAGAATACCTGGGCTGAATTCCTGAAGGAACCCGGACTTAAGGCGGAGTCGATCCGCTTCAAGCAAACGGCCATCCTGACCAATGTCCCTCCGGAACAGGTCCGCCTGACCTCCACCGCCGGCACGCTGGCGGCCATGCGGTCCGTGGGACGAGGGCGTCTGGCGGTGGTCGGCTTTGTCCCCACCCCCAAACACACCTCGCTCCCGTTCAACCCCAATTTCGTGCAGTTGATCCTGAGGATGATCTGGGACATCCGGGGCTGGACGGCCCTGCGCTCGGATAACGGACAAGTGAGCGAATGGCAGATTTCCGACCTGCGGCCGGATCGCACCTACACCCTTTCCAGTGGCAAGGAGATCAACAAAACCGTCCCCGTTGAGGGCGTGGGCAAGGAGGCCCGTCTCCTGCTGCCGACCGATCTGCCCCAGGGCATCTACACCCTCCGCGAAGACGGCATCGAACGAAACCTGTTCGGCCATAACGGGGATACCGGGGACAGCCAACTGGACCCGGTGACGGCCGGGGATCTGGATGCCGCGATCAAGCGGGGCCTGATCTATGCCGACGCGACCAATATGGATAAAATCCAAAGCCGGCGCGATCTGGGCTGGCTCATGTTTCTCCTTCTCATGGCCGCCCTGGGCCTGGAAGCCTACGCACACTTTTTCAGGAAACGCCGATGAACCATATCCTCTACTGGCTGACACAGGATCCGAGACTGCTGGGTGCGGAAACCCTGCTGCATGTGGAGATCCAGACACGATTCCCGGGCTGGATCACCCTGTTTGCCCTCATTGCCGCCGTAGCCCTGGCCATCACCTGCTACCGCCGCGTCCCGAATCTTACCCCCCGACAGCGCCGGGTATTAACCACCTTGCGGGCGTGCGCATATGCCCTCATGATTTTCATGCTGGCCAACCCCATTCTCAAGGTGGAAGGCGAAGGCTGCCCGACGGGCCCCCTGCCCATTGTCGTGGATCGCACCGAAAGCATGAGCCTGGAAGACGGTATAGCGGGCCACTCACGCCTGAAGGCCGCCCAGGCCATCGCCAATGCCCTGACGGCGGCTCAAGCGGCCACGCCGTCACTCCAGCAGGTTCAATACCTCTATGGCACCGAGCTGACTGCCGCGCCGCCTCCTGAGAAAGGGAGCAGCCTGCCCCCCGCCTTCACCGCCGAAGGCCTTCGCACCTCGCTCCGCGCCCAGATCGAGGGAGCCTTCCGGGAGCACCGCGGTAATTATTGTCCCGGCCTCCTGCTGATCACGGACGGCGCCAATAATGTCCCCGAGACATTGGATGCCACGCTGGAAAGCCTCGTCCAACACCAGACCCCCGTCTATGCGGTGGCGATCGGCCGGGCGGATGCGGCTGATATCGCCCTGGACGAAATCCTCTGCGAGGACATTATTTTCGTCAACGAAAAGGCCAAGTTCTTTATTAATGCCCATCAATCGGGCTTTAGCGGACAACCTATACCCATCAAAGCCACGTTGGGCAGTGAAACCTCCGTATCCACCAACGCCACCACCGATCACGACGGCGAATGGTCCTTTGCCTTTGAGATCACGCCGCACACCGAAGGCGTCCAGGAACTGGTGGTGGAAGCCCCGCCCAATTCGCGTGAAGTGACCACCAAGAATAACGTCATCAAGCGACGCGTCCGGGTGATCCGCGACCGGATCCGGGTCCTGATGATCTTTGGCCAGCCGTCGTGGGAGTACCGTTATCTCTGCGGCGCCTTCGAGCGGGATCGTCGCGTGCAGAACCGGGTGTTCCTGCAGAGTATTGATCCGCGTATTTTCAAGGGAGGCTCGCCGCTTTATCTGGAGACCCTCCCCACGACCCGGGACGAACTGTTCAGGAAATACGATATCGTGTGCCTCGGCCGGCTGGATGTCCGGACCCTCCCGCCCGGGTTCATCAGCCTGCTCAAGGATTTCGTCATGGAGGATGGCGGCAACCTGGTGATCCATAGTGATGGGGCCAGCCTGCCCTTCAGCGCCAAAAACACCCTGCTGGAACCCATGCTCCCGGTGCGCCTGCTCTCGGCCATCGGGGACAGCTCATTCTCCCAGGAATTATTCAAACCGCTGGATACGGCCTACCGGTTGGAACTGGGTGATGAGGGTCAGGGCCACCCCCTGGTGACGTTCACCCCGAACATCGCGGACAACCGGAAGACCTGGGCGGACTTTGTGCCGGTCTATGAACTGGCCACGCAGGTGGAGCTGAAACCGTCGGCGATCCCGCTGGTGAATGCCAAGGCGGACGAGAACAGCCCCCGTTATCCCGCCATTGCCTACCACAACTATGGGCGGGGCATGGTCCTCTACATGGGCTTTGACTCCACCTGGCGCTGGCGGAAAATCTATGGGGACCGTTATTTCCGCGATTTCTGGGGAAAAGTCGTCCAGTTCATGGGCCTCCCCCACCTGTTGCGGGAATCCGCACAAGCCCGGTTGATTCCCGACCGCCTTGAGGTCGCCCTGGGCGAGCGCGTCCAATTGACCGGGATGATCCGCAACCGCGACTTCTCCCCGTTCCTGGCCGAATCGATCGAAATTACCAGCCAACTGGAGAAGGGCGAAGAACGACACCTCAAATTGGAGGGATCACCCGACCGGCCTGGCATTTTCAGGGGATCCTTCTATCCGGAAGCGGAAGGGCGCTGGCAGATTCGACTGCCGGCCGAATTCGAGGCTGAACCGGTTGAAATCACCGCCATCAAGGTGAACAGCGAATTCATCAATTCCACCATGCGCCTGCCCCTGCTCAACTCCATCGCCGAAAAAACCGGAGGCGCGGTCTTTGTGCCCGGCACCCTTCCCGCCGGCGTCACTCCCTATGACGCAAAGTTCACCCCTGCGGCCCGGGACCGGGCCACCGCCCTGGCCAACGACCGCATGGTCCTCGAGAAAAACGGCAAGGATCCGTTTGCCGATTCCGGTTATGTCAAGGCCATGGCCACCCATATCCTGAAAACCATCGCCGACCAGAGACCGAAACAACCGGTGACCGTCGAACGGTCGCTCTGGGACTGGATTGGCTTGCTGATTCTCGCCGCCACCTTGTTCTGCGCTGAATATTTCTTCCGGAAAATCTGGTATCTGGACTAAGCGGCCTGTTATCATTCAACGATGAAACGTTTTGAACTTGCAGACTTGCCCGCGCTCGTCGAGGCGCTGGGACGCGCCTACCAGAAGACGTATTTCGCGATGTACTCCAGTGTCTACGGCGGGATTGTGACCGATCCCCGCCTCATGCTGATCCCCATTGATGATCACATGGTGCATCGCGGTGACGGCGTGTTTGAGGCACTCAAGGCCGTTGACGGCAACCTCTATAACCTGAGCGGGCATCTGGAACGGCTCGTCAACTCGGCACGGGGCATCGCACTGGATCTGCCCGTCAGTCTGACCGAACTGGAACGTATCATCCTCGAAACGGCCCGGGTGGCCGCATTGCCCACCTGCATGATCCGGATTTATGTCTCGCGCGGACCCGGCGGCTTCGGCGTCAATCCCTATGAATGTCCGGCCTCCCAGCTCTATGTCGTGATCACCGCCCTGGGAACCCCCTTCATGACGCTGCACCCCGAAGGGGCCCGGCTCTGTACCAGCGCCATCCCCGCCAAATCGGCCGATATGGCCAAAATCAAAAACTGCAACTATGCGCCCAACGTGTTGATGAAAAAAGAGGCCGTGGACCGTCACTTCGACTTTTCCATGGGTTTTGATGAACGCGGATTCCTGACCGAAGGGGCCACGGAAAACATGGGGATCGTCACGCGCGATAACCGGCTGTTATTCCCGAACCTCGCCCGGATCCTCACCGGCACCACGATGCTCCGGACGATGGCGCTGTCCCAGGAACTCGTCCGGGAAGGGCTCCTGACGTATTCAGGATTAGCGGACATCACGCTCCAGGAAATCCTGGATGCCCGGGAACTGATTATTGCCGGCACGACCCTGAATGTGGTGGCAGGAGTGGCCTTCGATGGACACCCGATCGGAACCGGCCAGCCCGGCCCCATCTTCAAACGGTTGGCGGCTTTGCTTGACATAGACATGCGGCATAATCCAGCCGTTCTCACCCCCCTGTAACCACGCGTCCGCCCCCCTCTTAATGGAGGGTTTCGCTCCGTCAAAACCACTCATGTGCCGGCGCCGACAGAGCGGCGCCCTCCATTGAAAGGATGCCGCCAGTATTTACATTCGGGCCAAATTAGCAGATACTCCTCCCCCTGATGATTAATACACTTCACCAATGGATCATTGCCACGAACAGCATTCTGTGGGGACCGCCCATGTTGATCCTGCTGTTTGGTACCCACATATTCCTGACCATCCGGACGGGGTTCATGCAGCGGCATCTGATGAAGGCCTTGAAACTGTCCGTCGCCAAAGAGAAGGATGCCCCGGGCGACATTTCCCCCTATGGAGCGCTGACGACCGCGCTCGCGGCAACCATCGGTACCGGTAATATTGTCGGGGTGGCCACCGCCGTGGCCCTGGGCGGGCCCGGAGCCGTGCTCTGGATGTGGCTCACCGGCGTGCTGGGAATGGCCACCAAATACGCTGAAGCCCTGCTCGCCGTGAAATACCGCATCCGGACGGCCGACGGCTCCATGCTCGGCGGCCCGATGTACGCGCTGGAAAAAGGGCTCGGCCTCAAGTGGATGGGGATGCTGTTCGCCTTCTTCACCGTGGTGGCGTCGTTTGGAATCGGGAATATGGTTCAAGCCAATTCCATCGCTTCACTGGCCAAGGAAACGATGAATGTGCCGCCCCATTGGATCGGGCTCATTCTCAGCGTGATCACCGCGCTGGTCATTCTCGGTGGGATCCGCTCCATCGCGCGTTGCTGTGAGTTTCTCGTTCCCTTCATGGCCGTGTTCTATGTCATCGGCTGTGCCGTCATCCTGTATGTCCATGCCGGCTATATTGTCCCTGCGCTCAAGTTGATCCTGAGTTCAGCCTTTACCTCCACCGCGGCGGGCGGTGGCTTTGTGGGGGCCACGATTGTGATGACGGCACGCTTCGGCGTGGCACGGGGCTTATTCTCCAATGAGTCGGGCATGGGCTCGGCTCCCATAGCGGCAGCAGCGGCTCAATCCCGCAACCCCGTCCGCCAGGCCCTGGTGTCGTCGACCGGAACCTTCTGGGATACCGTGGTGATCTGCGCCATGACGGGGCTGGTGGTGGTCACCAGCGTCATGCGGGCGCCCGAGGCGCTGGCCGGACTCAAGGGGGCGGCCCTCACCAATGCGGCCTTCGCATCCCTGCCGGGGATTGGCCCCATTGTGCTGACGGTCGGACTGCTCACCTTTGTCTTCTCCACCATTTTAGGCTGGTCCTATTACGGGGAACGGTGCGCTGAATATCTGTGGGGCAAAAAAGCCATTCTGCCCTATCGTATTTTATGGATCCTGGCGGTCTACGCCGGGTCCGTCCTGACCCTTCAATTTGTATGGGATTTCTCCGATATGGCCAATGCCATGATGGCCATCCCCAACCTGATTTCCCTGCTCTTGCTTTCCGGTGTCATCGCGAGCGAAACCCGCAAATATCTAAAAGAAGGACATCTGGAAGAGGCGTCATGAAAAAAACTACCCCCCGTTGGCTCGTTCAGCTGATGACCGTTCTGGCGGCCTGTGCCGGATCCGTCGGCGTATCGGCCACCACCTCGGAAGACATCGTGGCGGGAATGCGTCCCCTGCCGGAAGCAACCGGGGGGGCACTGGACACTCTGTTTACTTTCGCCCGAGCCCCCCAGGGCACCTTTTCGCCGGAGTCGGTCAAGCCCCTGGTCGCATTTATCCGCCAGGCCTGTGTCACCGACAGCGGGTGGGAACTCCCCAAGCGGGAAGGGGCGGCAGGCTCGGCCTATATTGTCAAGGTGAGCACCCCCCTCCCCCAGTATCTCGCCCTTAATTTCCACCCGGGCATTCCCGATTATGCCGTCTTCCCGGCCGCCTTGCGCTACTCCTCCTGTGTCAACAGCCACGAGATGCAGCAGGCCTATGACTGTATCGGAGCGGGCTTGACCGGCGCGCTCCCCTATGTAACCGCCCGGATGACCGGGATGGAGGAGATCACCCCGAATCCTGAGTCAGGCTGCTATTTCTCCTATACCAACTCGCGCGTGTTTCTGCGCTGCAAAGTCGACGATCAGGATGTCTTATTCTCCTGCGCGGAAACCATGGCACCCTCCACCTTCAGCAATCGCGGCGTCCCGGTCGGCCCCCTGGACCAGGCCTTATTCTATTACAGCGAAAAGCCGGGCCTGAACCTGACGGGGATGACCTGGATGCTCTCACAGATCATCCGCTCCCAAACGCTCAGTGTTTACATTGCGGTGAACTCCAATGAAACCGCCATCGCCACCTTTGCCTGGCTGAATGCGGGTTGGAAAGGCATGAACGTCACCCGGGCCACCCACATTCTCAATACCCAGATCACCACCCTGAACTTTTCCCGCCGGATTGCCCAGCACCCGAAGGTGTCGGCCCCGGTCATCGCCGCCCTCGTGGCGGACGTCACCGCCCTGTCCCCCGCCGATGTGGATGCGGATTACAGCAAGTATCTGGCCTACGTCCGTACGTGGCGGGACAAGAAGAACAGCGAATTCTATTACAGCTCCCTCCTGAAGAATCTGTATGACCCGAAGACCACCCAGGCCATGCCTCTGTCCCATCGACGTGCCCTCCTCGTCCAGGAGCGGATCCGGAAATTGATGGATAGTCCCTCGTGGTCGAACACGGCCGACGCCGGGACAGTCGCCTTCAAGCCTTAAGGGAGATCAATCTCGTGCGTACCGAAGATCTACTCCCGCATTCCCTGCCGCCAGGCTGGGAGCTGGGCAACAAGGGCCACCTCTTTGAACGCGTCCACGGCAAGGATCCCCACGCAGTGGTGGAGTTCCTGGTGGAACTCGGAATGGGCCAAAAAGCCTATACCCTGCAGGAAGTGGAATAAGATTCCGGGGCGACACAGGTCAACGGAGGCCAGGGAAGCGGGCTGGCCTCAAATCTCGACATCGTATTTTTTGAGGCGTTCGCGGATCACCTCTGTCTCCGATACGTCTCCTCCGACGATCGCGACAATTCCTTTCGCTGTACCGATCTGTTGGGCAACCGCATCCAGCGCATCCAAGCCATATACTTGGATCTTTTTGCCGGCCGCATGAATCTTCCGGTACACCTCTGGCCATTGCGTCATATCCGGCTGCCCTGCCCCCGGAATCCACTGGACACAACCCAGCTCCGGGATCGTCAACAAACTGTCCAGATGCGGCAGTTCGCCGGGCCCGTCAAGATGATAGATGGAATTCTTGAGGCGTTTCGCCGACGCCGCCAGTTCGGGCTTCACAAACTCATCGAACATCTCCGGCCCGATCATATAGCAGAAATCACATTGCATAATGTACATGGGATCTCCTGAGAAGACCGGGCACCAGGTCGAGAATCCCGGATTCGGTTGTGCCGCCCTGGCCAACGCCTCAAAGCACGCCCACCATGTCCGGTGCACCTCCCACCCCAGCCGCTTCACCTCATCCGGACAGTCATAGAGGTCCAACAGCAATTGCTCGCTCGGACGGAAGGAGGCAACCACATCTAGATTTCCCCCGATATCCGTCATCGCCACCTGAACCTGCCCCTGCCACCGCTGAGTGGCAACGGTCATGATATCCCGGATCCGCTGGAATGCCGCACTTTGAGGATCGAACGTGAATTGAAGGTCTTTCAGTTCACGTAATGACGGCGGATGATACCATACCGTATCCTCCCCGTTTTCCATCCGGCATCCCAAAAACGCCGCCAGCACCCCCGGCCCAAAATTCGGCCAAACCACAGGAAAGCCATCACCCAACCACCGACACCCGGACAGCTGCGCATCCCAGGAGTCCACCACCGCTTCCGCGGATACCTCATCGCCATAAAACGCGGTGAAATGCTGGAATGGATGACGCGCCGGAGGACGCCGACCCGGCGCCCCATGCAACGCCACATGAATCAGGGGACGATCCAGATCATTGGCCCACCAGCGCCGATGCGCCTCCTTCACCCGGTCCCATCGTTCCCTTGAAAAATCAATCGTAGACTCCATGATACCTTCCCGGCCCGCCTCACGGGCCTTCGATACAGTATGTGATCCCTCCAAAACTGTCTTCTCGTCTCGATACAAGATGGTATCAGAGAAACAGGGACAGGCAACCTATCAGCGCTCTCAATTACGCTGACGCTCGATTGGCGGCCTAACATCTTGACATCATTATAATTAAGCATCATGATGTCAGCATGAGAACGACGTTAACAGTTGATGATGATATCGCGGCAGAAATGCAGCGGATAGCGGCCTCGACCCGGCAGGGCTTTAAGACGGTGGTAAACGAACTGCTTCGGCGCGGCCTGACCGCCGGCCCAAGGCCCATGGTTTCATCCACCCCTTTTGTCGTCAAAGCCAAGTCCTGTGGTTTTTTGCCCGGCGTCGATCCGCTGAAGCTCAACCAACTGGCCGATGAGCTCGAATCCGAGGACTTTGTAGAGCGACATCGAAGGAAGCGAAGCAAAACGTGATTATCCCGGATATTAACCTGCTCATCTATGCATACAATCGGGACGCCCCTCACCATGCCTCTGCCATGGCTTGGTGGAAAGGCTTGATGGAGGGATCACAGCCGGTCGGCCTGACGTGGGTAGCCTGTCTTGGTTTTCTGAGATTAATGACCAACAGAAAGATTCTGGCCAAACCGCTGGAGACCCATGAGGCCTTGTCCCATATTCAGTCCTGGCTAACCCGCCCCCAAGTCCAGATGCTCCAACCCGGCCCCCGTCATCTCCAGATCCTTGAGTCCTTTTCTCGCCATCATCTGTTGAGTAGCGCACTCGTGACGGATGCGCACCTGGCGGCGCTGGCCATTGAAACCCAATCGGAACTGCATTCCAATGATACTGATTTCGAACGCTTCCCGGGTTTGCGCTGGCGTAACCCACTGGCTTGAACCTAAAAAGAGCAGTTCAATCGCGCGATAGCGCGACCGAACTGTTTATTCCCATGCCGGACAAGTCGTCAAGCGAGTTGGAAAAGGACCTGATCGCCATGCATGACCGGCTGAAGCACCTTTCCCCGTAACCATTTGATAAACGCGGCTGATAAAATCATGGCCCAAAAAGCTTCAACGCTCAACTGCTCCGCAGTTCGGGTCAGGTTGTTGAGGAACTGTCCTATTCGATTGAGCGTCAAGCGGATCTGATCGGCCAAGGCATGCATGGAGGTAAGGCGGATCATCTTCCGCCGTCCTGTGGTCACGAGTCTGCCGACCGCCTGAAGCAACAAGGGGCGGGAAGTAATGGCCTCCAGATGCCGGATGTGTTTCTGGACTTTGGTGGTTTGCTTGAGCTTGAATAGATAAGGTTGGTGGCGTTGCTCTGCCTCCGTCATGCCTGCATCACGTAACGCGCTTATCTGCAAGGCATTGAAAAGAACAGTTCGACTGCGAAGCAGTTGAACTGCTCTCTAAAGGATTAAGAACGCCACTGATTCCGGTTTCGCCATCCGGTGGCACGCCCCAGTTCCGGACATCACGGGTGGTCTCGATCCAGGCGGGAACCCAATCACGTTCTCCGTACTCACAGTGTCGCCGTCAGAATGGCGGCGACACGGGCTCCCCCAGCGGGCTGGTTTCTGTCAAACCGTGCGTCAGGACTTTCCGTTTGAACACCTTTCCATTTGATTCCGCATACAGCATGCCATGGTCCTCTCCGCCGAACGCCAATCGCGTTATGGGCAGGTGCCCCGGCAGGGGCAAGATTGCATTGTTTTGGCCTGAATGTGACGTTATCTGGATCCCCATCTGCGTCCCGGCATAAAGGCGCCCCAGCACATCAACGCAGAGGGCCGAAGCCCCAAGCATCATGCTGTCATCGGCGAGATGGAGGTGCGCATGGGCGTAGCCGTCGGTCAGCGTCCCGTCCTTCTGGATCGCCATCACATAGACAAACCGGCGGTTCCGGTCGGCAATATAAAGGCGCCAGCGGTCACAGGAAATGGCGATCGAGGTAATTTCACGCTTCGTTTCTGCTGCAATCACACTTGTCCCGTCAGCGCGGTTTAGCCAGATGCGGCCGCCCTGGTCGAAACGGTAATAGCCTTCAGGAATGGTCGGCACACACGCTTTCGGCACCGGCTCGCTGGTTTCACACCAGGGGTCTGACAGCGTGACGAGATCGGCCACTCGCGGTGAAAGCCCCAACGGCTTGATGACCTCCGTCTGCCAGTCTTTCCAGATGAAGCGCAGGGCCTTCTCAAACACTTTGGCGTCACGGAACCCCGCCCCATGCGGCCCGCCCGGAAAGACCTCAAAAGCAAAATCATACTGGGCATATTTCAGCGCCTCGCTGGCTGACATCGCTTCCAGATACCAGTCGCCAGCGGAATTCCGCATATCATCCGTCCCGACGGTCATGTAGGCGCGAATCGGCTTTGTTTCATATTTCCGCATAAGAACGGTCAGGGAATCGCCTCCGCGGAACGCGGAAAAAGTCGGGCTGTTCATATAGACGCGCCGGAAATAGTCGTTCCGTTCCCAGGCGGCATTCCAGGACGCGATCCCGCCAGATGAGCACCCCGCGATCAAGTGCATATTCGGATCATCTGAGAGATTCAGGCTGTATTCCTTCCTCACAAAAGGGATCAGTTCTTCGACGAGAAAGTTGGCGTAGTCCGGACCGAGTCCATCATATTCCGGGGAACGCGTGGATCTCGCGAAACCGCCCTCGCGCGCTGCGGGAGATGACCCGGAAACCACACCCAACGCCACGCAGGCGGGCATAGCCCCGTCCGCACTGAGTTGCTTGAAAAGCTCCGGCACGAACTCCAGCAGGCCGTCTTGCTGGACATACAGGGCGGAAGGTTGTTCGGGATTGGCATTCGCCGGGATGTAAAGCGTGTACCGGTGAACCGTTCCCGGCTTAATCTTGGAGCCGGTAAATCCACCTTCGCGGATCGTGCAAGTCGCAGTATTCATAGTTAACCTTTTTTCGACCTTTCATCTTACAAACCCTCAACATTAACGTCGCCGAACATCAACTGACTGCACAAGGACGGGCAATTGGCATGCATCGCCCGTAACCACGCCTCGGCGATCAGCCAGTGACCTTGGGCGTTGGGGTGAATGCCATCAAAAGACCAGTATTCCACAGGGGCCTGTTTCAGCGCGTCGGCAAAGACGGCCTGAAGCGGCACGAAGATCGCACCGGCCTCCACCGCCAGGCGGCGCACGATCTCGCCACGTGCCGCAATATCGGCCAAGGCCCGTTCTCGAACGGCTCCGTAGTGAAGCACGAACGGTTCCAGCAGCACCAGTCGGACTGACGGCAATGCCGCACAGGTCCGAGCCAGCAATTCCTGGTAATACCGCCCATATTCCTCGAGCGGGGTGGCGGGGTTCTCATGAGTCACATCCGCATCGTTGACTCCGACGAGGAGACTCAACACATCTGGCCGCAAGTCCAGGCAATCACCCTGCCAGCGGCTCGCTAATTCCTTGACCCCTTCACCACTGACACCCCGGTTGGTGAAACGGAGGGTATCCCCGGGACGAGTGGCCAGCAGTTGCGAGGCCGCGATCATCGCGTAGCCAGCGCCCAACTGGTAGGCATTGCACATTTCCTCCGGCTTACGGAAGGCGTTGGTGATGGAATCGCCCTGGAACAAAATATGGTCATTAGCTCTAATCATGGTTCATCCTTTGCCGTTTCACTCGTGTCTCACAGGTCGCAGGTTTTTAGCCTGTAAGCTGTAGACGCTTCAGAAATTCATGCATCTCTATATATGCTGACTTAAGGGCATTTGCGATTTTTAAAATGACTTTCCTAAAGCCTACAGTCTTAAAACCTACGACCTGTGGGACGCTAGTGATTCTGCTGAACAAGCACCTTATACCTCGGCGCCAAAGGGACTTTTTCCGCAGGATCAAATGATTTGACTTCATTTGTGATAAAGACGAAATATCCCCGGTTTTAACGAATAAGAGGAGGCCCCATGTCCATTAAACATATCGTCTCGACTGAAACGCACCGCTGGCGCACCACCCCGGTCAGCCCCTCCGCCACAGGCCCCGTCAACCTGGCTCTCACGGGAGCCCGGCACCAGACCGTGTTGGGGTTCGGCGGGTGTTTCAATGAACTCGGCTTCACCGCGATCCGCTCCCTCCCCGTCAATAAACAGGCCTTGATCTTCAAGGAGCTCTTCGGTGAAAACGGATGTCGGTTTAATGTCTGTCGGCTTCCGATTGGCGCTAACGATTATGCCGAGCAGTGGTACAGCCTGAATGATACGGACGGCGATTATCAAATGCGGCACTTCTCGATCGAGCGTGACCGGAAATACCTGATCCCCTACATTCGCATGGCCCAAAAGGCGGGCACCTCCTTGACGCTGTTTGCCTCGCCCTGGAGTCCGCCCGCATGGATGAAATTCCCCAAGGCCTATAATTACGGCACGCTGGTGTGGGACAAGAAAACCCTTTCCGCTTATGCCCTGTATTTCCTGAAGTTCGTACAGGCGTACGAGAAGGAAAACATCCCTATTACCCAACTCCACATCCAGAACGAACCGATGTCCTCACAGAAGTTCCCCTCCTGCGTCTGGACCGGGGAGCAGTTCAGGGAATTCATCGGATCCTATCTGGGCCCTCTGTTCAAGAAACACGGCATCCAAACGGAGATCTGGCTGGGGACACTCAATGGCCCTGAAATTGACCATCGCATGTTTAAAACCCGTTTCAACCAGTACGCCAACCACGTGCTGAGCGACCCCAAGGCCGGACCTTATGTCAAAGGGGTGGGATACCAGTGGGCCGGGAAATATGCCCTGCAGCAAACCCAGGCGGCCTATCCTGATCTCCCGCTCATGCAGACGGAAAGCGAATGCGGGGACGGCACCAACACGTGGGCTTATGCGGAGTATATCTTCGAAATGATGTGGCATTATTTCACCAAC
Organism: bacterium; assembly: GCA_037128595.1. Lineage (NCBI taxonomy): Bacteria > bacterium. The sequence continues at coordinate 27,496 of JBAXWB010000024.1, read as the reverse complement.
GGGGTCACCGCCTATGTGTATTGGAACATGGTTCTGGCACCGGGCGGCGAAAGCACCTGGGGCTGGAAACAGAATTCCATGATCACCGTCGATCCGGACCGGAAGACCGTGCAACTGAATCCCGAGTTCTACCTGATGAAGCATTTTTCCAGTGCGGTGCTTCCGGGCGCCACTCGTCTTGGCCTAACCGGCCCATGGGCGGCCAATGCGGTGGCTTTCCAGAACCCGGACGACTCCAAAGTCCTGGTGGTGACCAATCCCTTCAAGGAAGCACGCCGCATGACGATGGATTTTGGAAATGCCCGCCTATCCGCCCTGCTTGAACCGTCATCATTTAACACCTTTATTCAGCGGTAATGTGATTGCGTTCCGGAATGAGTTTCGGCACATTAACCGTATGAGCAATTCCACCCTTTCGATCCTTTTCGGCGGCGTCGCCGCGGCCATCCTGCTTGGTATCTCTGGCGTCTTTCAAAAATCAGCGCACGGAATCAGTCAGGGCCCCTACCTGGTAGTGGTAGGCCTGGTGATTTCCTGCGTGGGCGGCATCTGGTGGGGCGTCACCCGCGAGAGCGCCTGGACGCTGCCAGCCATCGGATATACGGCCCTCTTTGCGCTCTTCTGGGCCCTCGCGACCGGTTGCATCGCCATCGGGCTCTCCCGATACGGTGGCAACATCAGCCAATTGGCACCGCTTTATAATATGAACACCCTGGTAGCTGTGCTCATCGGCCTGACCCTCATGGGCGAATACAAGACCGTAAATCCAGGCACCATCACGATCGGCGCCCTGTTCATTGTCGTCGGCGGGATCATCGCCTCGCGCGGCTGAACGGAAACGGGCACCCTATGCTCAAGAACAACTGGTTGGAAACACGAAAGAACTTCGAAGCCTGGTGGCGACATGAAGGTTGTGTCATCGGTTCCTGGCGTCCAATATGCCCATCCGCTACACCCCCCGAACGTCCTTCCCCATTGCCACGAGACACCGACTATAAGCATCCGTTGGTTCGGGCAAAGGGGACCCTGCAGGATTTGCAGACTCAGGTCTTTCCCGGCGACACCCTCCCCCTCTTTGAAACAGACATCGGGGCGGGTTCCCTGGCTCTTTATCTCGGTTGCCATGCAACCATAGGGCCAGACACCGTCTGGTATGAGCCACTTTTCGAAACGGCCGAAGACCCGACTATCATCCCTCCACTCCACTTTGATCCACAAAATCTGTGGTGGCAGATCACGGAACGGCTGATTCTGGAGGGAAAACACCTGCCCCATGATGATGCCCTCTTCGGGATTCCCGCCCTCTGCGACGGACTGGATGTCCTCTCTTCCCTGCGGGGCGGTCAACCGCTTCTCATGGATTTGCTCGAACAGCCGGACTGGGTCGTTTCAAAACTTGATGAAATCTACCTGGTCTGGCAGGAATGCTTTGAACGGCTTTACCAGATGACGTCCGCCCCGGATGGAAGTTCAAGTTATGGGGCATTCAGGTTATGGGCTCCCGGGCGCGTCACCCTTCTGCAATGTGACGCCTCCGTCATGATTTCTCCGGAGATGTTCGAGAGCTTTGGCATGCCCTATCTCCGGGACCAGTGCACCAAGATCCCCTTTACCATGTTCCATGTCGATGGAACCCAAGCCCTCGTCCACCTTGACGCCATCCTTTCGCTTGAGGGGCTGAAGGCCGTGGAATGGTCGCCCCAGGCCGGGATCGAGCCTCCCGGAGATCCCCGATGGTACGAACTTTACAAACGGATTCTGGCATCAGGAAGATCCCTGCAAGTCTGCGGGGTAAAGGGACACGAGATCATCCCTTTATTTGATGCGATCGGAGCAAAAGGCGTCTATGTCATCGCGGAATTTGAATCCGAAACAGAAGCCGAAATGATATTGAAGAAATCGGAGCCCTATCGGAAATAACGTGTCCAAGGGGATCCCCTCACTTGGCCACTTCCAGAACCACACCTTCCGGCGCATCCACTTTGAAAACGAGCCCTGCACCGGTCCGGGTCCACGCCACATTGATAAGCCCTTTGGCGTGAGGCACACGACCTGACGCCTGGGTAATGTGCCCGGAAACCAGGGGTTGAAGGATAAAATGATCCGGATTCCCCTTCGTGGTCTGCCGCAATCCGAGCATATACCGCGTCAGATAGACGGCGGGATAGCCGCTCCAACTATGGCACCAACTGCCGTTGCGACGGCTCGGCGTGCTGAAACATTCAGGCAAGGTCGAATACCCCGTCTTGATGATGGTGCCCAGATGCTCCTTGATCAGTGATTCCCCCAAGTCAAACTGTCCATGCTCCCCCAAGGCCGGCAACAGATAGGCCAGAAAGTATAATTCGGCATGCCCCGCTCCCCCACCCCCGGCCAAACCCAGTTCGTAATTCACCTTCGCCCGTCCGATCACATAGCGTTCGACCTGTTCCTGTTGTTCCAGGGTTCCAATCCTGAATAAATAGGCCAATATATTGGCGTGAAAAGCGGTAGACCGCATCGGACCATCAGGGGCCAAGCCGGCGGCAAATCGCCCTGTGTCTTGAAGCCATAGGGTTTCTGAATACGCCTGGCGCAGGGCCTGCCCCTCCGAGTGCAGCAACACCCCGTCATCGTCACGGTCGATCACCTTTGCCAGTTCAGCAGCACCGTCGAGCGCACCAATCCGGAAGGCGTTAAGCACCGCATTGGCGGCCCCTTCGCGCTCCTCCTTCACCACCCCCCAATCAATAAACTGCCGGCATCGGTCCGCATTCCATAATCCGCTGCTGTGAACCGCGAATTTCCTGCCGGCCAAAACCGACTGCACCGCCGGCCATAATTCCTCCACCAAGGCCTTGTCACCCGTGACACTCCAATAGGTATGTAACAGCAGGACCCAGATCAGCGTGAAATCCTCATGAGAAAATGCCAGACATGAGGGAACGGCACCAAGCATCTGGCCATCCACCGTGACCGTCTGGGCGAAGAGCCGCACCACCCGGCGGGCCAGGGTGAGGTCATGGTGCAACAACGGATGCAGCAACATATTGACGTAAGAGTCACCCAGGTAGGTGCCTCGCTCACGCCAGGGCGAATCGGCGTAGGAGTCCTCCGTGCTGGCGGACAACGTTTCCACCGCCGCACGCCAGATGGCATCAAAAGCGGAATCAGAGGCGTGAAAATCACCTAGCACGACGGGAATAGTTTTGGTCTGAAGCACCGCAACGCCATGCAGTCTGGCCTTTCCAGGGTGCGCGCCCGTCACGGGCAACCTCACGGTCACCTGGATGAAGGTTCCGCCGCGGGAGTGGAATAATTGAACCTGTTGGCGGCCACCCTTCAAGATCACGCGTTCCACGCTGTTGATGAACGGATTGCTCCGGTAGAGATCAATCAGGCCATCAGGGCGTAACCAGTCATCGAATCCGACATCGACGACGGTTCCCGCCGGGGCGTCAAGATCAAGCGTCACATGCCCCAAGGCCCCGCCCTTGAATTTAAAAACCCAAACATGCCCTGCCCCACGGATGTCCGCCACGGAGGCTAGATCAGCATAGGAGCGATCATGGATCGCGCCCCCAAGCGGGCGATCCCAAGCCGTCAATCGGGCGGGACAGACCAATAGGGGATCCCCCACCACCTGCCTCCACCCTTCCGGCGGCAGGGAGCACGGATCGGTACTCCACGTTAAATCGATTGCATTTCGGGAAACTAACGGGGACAACATGAACGCCGCTGTTTCCAGCTCATCGGCCCTGGCCCGGAGTTTCAGGTGTGCCGCTTTGGGTAAGCCAATCAGAAATGACCAGAACTCTGCCGCCGTAAGGAACTCCACCACCCCTGTAAGATGATTCCATCCCGTCTTGAGATTGAGAGTCGCATCATGACGGTTCCCAAGGATTGGATGCGGGACCGTCTCAAGGGCCGTACCGTTCAGGGCAAAATCACCCCAATGCAACCCCGCCACCACCGCTTGCCCGGTTGCCGCGTAGATCCATGATGAGAAGGCCGTATACAGCTCTTGGGGGGCGGTTTTCGACGTGCCCATGACCTGATCAGGGATAGTGAACCCCCACCGTAACTCACTCGCGTCCAGTTCCGCAGAACAAAGAATGGTCTCCGGCGAAACCGGCGAATAGGGGATCACGGGGGCCGTGGAGGCACTCAGCCGCCCCCACGGAGCCTCACACGCCGGAATAATATCTACAGGCAACCAGCCACGGAAGTCCCATGAACCGGGCAGTACCCAGGCCTCGTTAAATTTTTGAGTATCGAGGATTTCAACCGGATTCTGGGCAAAACTGTAGAGGGGCGAATGGGCATCCCAGGCCTCCACCTCGCGTGCCAACCAACCACCCGGCGTCGCCAGATCAATTTCCAATGCCTTTCCCGCCTGCCCCACCGTACCCCACGCCAGAAACCCACCGCGCCCATCCGGCATGGTTTGGTACGACGCCGCTCCGTAGGTGTTCACCTCGACCGTGATACAATTGGGGCCGAGTTTAAGGTGAGGGAGAAGGTCCACCGTGTCATATTCGGGATACTGCGTAACGAACCGGGGCGGTCCCGCATAAACAAACCGCCCGTTGACACGCAACCGGTAGCGCGAGTCGGCAAACAGATGGAGGTCGACCGAAGCGGGCACCTCATCGATGAAAACATTGCGGCGAAACAGCACAAAGCGATTCCGCTCACGCCCACCAGCGCCCAACCAGACAAAGGAGGCGGAGCTTTCAGGGTTGTTGCTGGCCGTGATCGATTTCATTTTTTTCTTCACTGAGCCGCATCCACCGCCCCGGAACATTCCTCACCACCACAAACGGGCTCACTAGACCGTAGGGTTAAATGATCTCCAACCGGTCCCGCTCAGGCAGTTTCGGGAAAGTCATGTGAGGTTCGGACTGATACCAAAACGCAACCGAGGCGATATCATCCTGGGCCGGAAGGTAGCGGCCCCCGGCACGCCAGCCCAACGCCTGCATGGTCACGGCAAAATCAGCCTGGAACCGCACGGGATCCATGATGTGCCACCGGTAAAGGCTGAAGCGGGTATTGGCGTTATAGAGCCCATCCGGACGCACTACCTGGGAGACTCCCGCATAGGCGGTCGTGAACTCCTGATATTGCCTGGTCGCCTTGTTCTCAAAGTTGTAGGACCCGCAGAAATAGTCTTCTGTGCCGGTTCCGCAGATCGTGGGATAGCCCTCACCCCCGTGCTCCTTGATATTGCGGCCAACCACCCCATCGGGCAGGTCGCCATCGAGATAGAATTTGACTTCACCCTCACCCCACCAGCCATTGTTGTTCATCTGCCAGGCCATGTAGGTGCCGACGTAATGCCCCTGCCCGCGCACGCCATCAAGAAGGGTAAACACTTCCTTGTATGGCAAGGGATTGCTTCGCCGGAATTGCGCATGGAAATAGGCCGCGTCGGCGGGCACCTCGGTCAGGGTGTAGTTGATCTGATAGAAGATCCGCATCGCTTCGAACCCGATGTTCTCCAGGGTGATCTTGCAGTGTTTGCGGAAAGGCATCTCCCAGTAGCAGTTAAAGGCGTTGCCGGGGTTGACGCAAACCGGCTGTGAATTCAAGGGGGCATAAACATTGAAACTGGTGTACGCACTGGCAAAGAAATCACCGATCGGCACTTCGACCGACGGCGTTTCCTCACCATCCCAGTAGAACCGGAGAATGGTGAAACGGTAGTTTCCAGTCGGGGTCATCCAGATCTGCTGGATCGCGCCGGCCCCTTCAAGGTCAGCCAGGACCAGCGTCTCTCCGGGATTAACGCTCACGCAAGGCCGGACCTTCCACCCCGTGCCGAGATCGCGGGAGGGGCCGTGATCGGGATCGATATGCCGTCCGCCCTGGCCTTTCGCACCGGTGGGGTTTTCCGCAGAACAGGACCGTGATTCCGCCCGCGAGAGGCGCGACAGGTTTCCGAGATGTAGACCGAGACCATTATACGACGGATGCATACTGATTATTTCTCCTTATATTTCTAGGGACTTAACGGATTTTAAAAATGGTTCCTATAGGCTGGAGGGCGGCGATGTCATTGTTGCTGATTTCAACGGCATCGGGAATGTTGTTGTGATTCAAATCGGAGGTTAACCCGGCCGGCACCCCTGCCGCCATCGACAGATCATCCAGATAGGTGGACCCAAAAATGTTGTTCAGCGCAAAGGCGGTATAACCGCCCAGATTGGCTGGGGTGGTCAATCCTTGCGCCACCATGTCACCTGCCACAAACACTGCGAAGGTATGGTGAACCAGTTCCTGATAGACCGAGATACGCGTGAAGGCATTGCCCGGGATCAGCGTGGCCGGTGTGCCATCAATCCGGTTCGAACACACCACCCACCCGCCGCCAGCCACAGCGACTACCAGATAGCCGTTCGTGTTCGCATACGCTAGGAAGCTTGAACTATTGGTGGCTGGTGATAGAGGCTCAAGCCCCAGCGTCGGCTGGATGAAAAAGTCCGTCCAGATCTTCGTCATGGAGGCGGAGTTGATGCTGTTTGAAAGGATCGAATCATCCGGCACTTCCGTTGCCTTGTTTCCCGCGTGCTTGACCGCACTCTCCACCTTGACCGACCCGTCCGAGGCATACCACCCCCGGAAGCCCAGGTTCGTCATCACGGTGTTATTGGCATACAGCTCGAAATCATCCGCAAATGGCAATGCCATGGTCATCGCCGTACCCCAGGTATTCGAAACGGCAAAGGTTCCCGACATATCCACGTTACTGGCCGGTACCGTGAGCCTGCCGCTGGCAAAGGTGAGCGTTCCGCCGCCGGTCACATTCAGGGCGGCGCTTACCGACATCGTCCCCGCCCCACTCACCAGAACGGAACCAGTCACCGTCGCGGCCGTCGCCGTCACCGTTTGTCCGGAACCCACAATCAACGTCCCGATAACATCCAAGGTTCCCAACGTTGCCCCCTGCCCGAGTGTGACCGAAGCGCCGGAGTCCACGGTGAATAGCCCGACACAGGAGGCTGAACCGGAAAAGGCCACCACGGCATTCTGCCCGAATGTGCAGGTTCCGGAACAGTGGAAGGGCCCGCTACACGTGAAGTGCGCGCCCGGCTCCACCACCAGGTTGCTGCAGGTCAAAGATGACATCACCACCGTTGAGCCGGATCTGACGGTCAGATCCCCACAAGCCACGACTTTGCTGAAGGTGACCGTTGAGTTTGTTCCCAGCACCAGTGAATTTAGAGGCGGATTGGTCAACGCCTGGTTGAAGGTGCCATTGGCTCCAGAAGGGAGCGATACCGAGTTTCCCTGCCCCCAATGGTTACTCAGGCTGAAGGTTCCGGTCAGGTCCACCGACAACGGGGTAAACACAAAACTGGCCGTGGTGAAGTCCATATGGCCGGGGGGCGGCAGGTCCAACGACGCCGAGGCCGTGACCGTCGCCCCCGATGCCACGCCCACCGTGCCGGTACAAGCCAGGAGCATGGAACAGGTCAAGGTGACATTACTTTGACAATTCAAGACCGCATTGGTCTGCACGATCAGGTTGCTGCAGGTGACATTCGCCACCGTCACGGTCGTCCCCGGCCAGATCACCAAGTTACTGCAGACCAAGGCTGCGTTGAAGGTCGCCAGGGAATTCGTATCAACGTTCACGGTTCCCCAATTCATCGCATTCTGGAATACCACTCCGGAACCCGTGCGAACGGTAAGCGTTCCGCTGTTGGTGAACGCGCCACCGGTAAAGGTGACCGCATTCGATACCAGGACGTTTTCGGCATAGGATCCTGAGGAAACGTAGATAATGTCCCGTGACCGGGCCGCCGCCACCGCCGCAGCGATGGATCCATAAGAGGGATATCCCGCTCCGCCGACATACTGCGTCCGGCTGGCATAGCCGTAAGTCTGGATCTCAAGCGCATCGACCCGGCCATCCCCGTTACGGTCATAAACCAGACTGTCGGGACCGATATTCGTCGCGACCCATACATTGTCCAGCCAGCAGTTGCTGTCGCTATTCTGGATCAGCAACTGGCTGTAGTTCGCCATGTTGACCACAAAGCCGGCATCCTGAAGAATGAGCTGATCGTTGAGCAAAACGGCCTGCCGGGCGGTGGTGTAGTCCTGGAACACCGAGAGTCTTACATAGGCATTCGCATTCGTAGCCGGGGGCACCGGGCTACCCCAGATATCATTCGAGCAAACCTGGAACCCGGATGGCGTGGCCACACAGAGATAGCCGTTGGTGGTGAAATAACTGTAAAAACTGGCGAGGTTCGTCTCCGGTCCGGCGAGTAGCTCCCCGATATACGGCTTGATCCTCATATCCGTCCAGATCTTGAGGTTCGGGCTCGTATTCAGCGTATTGGTCATCGACACGGTTCCACTCAGGAATACCGCATTCGGGGCCGAGTATGCCCCGCTGCTATTCGTCACGATCACCGCCGCGCCGGACGCCTCCCACCCGTTCGTCAGGTTAACGAACGTAGCCCCGTTGGTATAGAGGGTATCGAATGAGTCGTATAAATTGGGAACGGCCCCCAAGGATGTGATCGCCCCTCCCGCGATCAGCGCTAACAGCAGACATTTTTTCATAAATCCCCCTCCGCAAGAAATGAGAATTTATTACCGGATCTGGATGAGTGTGGCACGAAGCGGCGCAGCAGCCACTTTGAGCGACACCGAAGTCGGGGAGTTGGTAACGCTGTACACCCAATGCGTACTAGTCGGCAGGATCCAACCCGTGGTCCGGTAGGTCACCGTGGTCGTCGAGGTGATCAGCGGGTAAGTACCCACCCCGAATCCGGACAACTGACCGATATTCAGGGTATTGGTCCCAACAGCCAGATTGACCTTACCGGTGACATTCAGCGTATCGCCCACACCAGGTGCGGCAAAGTTGTAATCGAACACCGCGCCGGCGGCGATATCCAGAGAGTTGGACGTCACGTTGCCCACGGTAATATTCAAGGTAGCATTGCTGACGCCCGTACCGACATGCGGTGAGATATGAGAACCCGCCTGGAGCGCGACCAATACGCCAGTATTGGGCGTGGGAGCTATGTAACCCGAACCAGCGAGGGTGGCGTTGCTGAGGACGGTCAATGTCCCGTATCCCGTCCCTGAACCAGCGGTGTTGCACACCGAGAGGGTTCCATTGCTGACAGTGCCCAAGGCGATGCAGGTGTTGGAAGCGGCAAGCGTCAGCACTCCGGTCCCGATCTTGTACCAGGGAGCTGATGAATTACCCCCTGAAATCGCAGCTTTGATCGTCAGATTACCATCTCCGCCCAACTGAATGACCGAAGAGCTGACACCATAGAATGCTAACGCGGACAGATTGGCATAGGCGCCAAACCCCGTGCCACTGACCCCCGAGAGCGAAACCGTTGGGACGGAGGTATAACCGCTTCCGGCATTGGTCAAGGCAACGGACGCCACGCTGAAGTTATCGAAGAAGGCAACGGTGGTTCCGTTTGTGGTGGGCGCGAACGAATTCGTCCCTTTGGAAGCGGTAAAGTTCGTTGGGATACTGGTGTAGCCGTAACCTGGCGCATAGATAGCATTCCCGAGAACGCCCGACCACAGAACCAAATTCGTGATAGCACCAGGAGCGCCGTTGGCATAAACAAAGTAAATCGCACTTTGAGAGGCACCACCGCCCATCAAGGTAATGAAATTCCCCGTATACCACCCTGTACCGCCACTAGCGGTAAAGGTATTTGTGTTGACAGAAAGCGCAGCAATGATCGCCGCTGCACCGCTGCCACCACCGCCCGAAATCGTCAGGGGCTTGCCCACATCGGCTCCAACAAATCCGGCGCCGGTGTTGGTAAAGGTGATACTGGCTAGTCCATTGTCCATCGTCGAGGGGGTGTTGGTATTGGAGTTGACGAGTGTTGCAAGGTTGCGGTTTTGAGTAATCGCCTTGTTGACGATCACACCGGAGAGATTCAGGACAGGAGCAGGGGCTGTATCCGATCCATAGTTCATCAAGCCAATCTCACCATACCGTGCCTCCCCGCCGAAACCCAAGGCATCGTTGTTCGCCGCGATCAATGTTCCTCCTTGTAACGTGATCGTCGCGGTCAAATTATTTGTCCCCGCCAACGTCCAACTACTGCTGTTGTTTTTGATCAGCGGGTAACTGGACCCGCCCCCAACTGGATTTAAGATGGAGCCGGTCACGACATTGCTCGAACCCGCTCCATCCAAAGTCAAGGAAGAAGATCCGACAGCGTTACATATGGGAACCATGGATATACTGCCCAGGATCAGATTCGCCGTGGTCGGATTGAAAGTATTGACTTTGCTCCCCCAGTTATCGCCTGCGATTACATTGGAGATGGACAGACTGTAGCCATTAGAACCCCTGATATTCAACGTAGCACTGTCAATATATAACTTCGAGGAACGAAGCGTGTTATTGGCCCCGGAAGGGGTCAACCGATTAACTTCAATGGAACCAGTAGCGTTTTGCGCAAAGATGTCACCAGCTGAACCAAACACGTCGTTATTATTGTCACTGAAAAGCTGCAGAGTTCCCCCGTTACCGATGTTCGCCCTTGCGGACTTCAGCGCATCAACATTAGCTTCCCGAAGGATTCCTGCTGCCAGAGGTTGAACTGAACCAGTAAAGCTCGGCGAGGCACTGGACAGTATGAACGTATTGCTCGTGATGGTGATCGCTTGGCCACCACCGTTGGCGAGTTGCCCGGTAATATTGACCGTTGTGGCTGTGCTGGTGCCAATGAACCCATTCTCATTCCCTCCATTTTTGAGCGCGCCCTGTATCGTCAGCGTCCCAGCATTGTAGAGATAGCAGTTCACGCCATTGGCAGGCTGTAAAGTGACGTTTGGCCCGAAGGTGAGGTTATGGTTGCCAGAGTCATCCATAAGCAGAACAGCGGTCAAGCCGTTGTTGACTGCGGACAAAAGTGTGACAGTCAATGGAGTGGAGGCGTTAATCGTCACATCTTGCCCCACCCCTGATTTGAGCCAGAATCCCTTTACCTGGTAAGACCACGGCAAAGTCGCGATATCCGGCTGTATGGAAAACGTACCGTCAAAAACGGCGCCTAATGAACCGCCCGGCACGCCTCCCGACCAGTTGGCGGTATTGGTCCAAACCGCGGTCGTCGGAGTCCAGGACGACATCGGCGTATCCGCCGCCCATCCCGACAACGGGACCAGCCCTAGACAAGTGATCACTACCAAGAAAGAATTCCCCCACCCCAATTGCTTCTTATTCATGTGCCCCTCCCTTTTTCACATAATCCTGTTCAGGCTAGAAGATTAGCATCATCGGCCATAAACAAGTACCTCTTGTTGTGGTTATGCCGTTAACCTAAAATGCTTGCCTATCTCATCCCACAGTGGTTATCGTTGGTATTAATGATGACTCGCACCACCATTCATGACATTGCGGTGAAAACCGGCTATTCGACCGCCACCGTATCGATGGCGCTGCGTAACCGAGGACGGTTGCCCGATACAACCCGCAAGAAAATCCAGCAGATCGCGCGTCAAATGGACTACCGGCCGGACCCGGTACTGGCGTCAATGGCCGCCTCCCGTTGGCACGGACACCGTTCAATGGCCTCCGCCACAGTGGCCTTGATCAGCGATAAAAGGGAGTTTGAAGGTCAGGCTGGCCTGATCAAGCAGGCCGACCACCTCGGCTATCGAGTGGATAAATTCATTATCAGCGACTATGTCGATGGGCGGCGCCTTTCTGACATCCTTTACAATCGGGGGATCATGGGGGTCGCCATCGCTCAAATCTTTACACCGGGATTCTGCGAATCCTTCGATTGGCCCCACTTTGCAACAGTAGGAATCAGTGAAGGGGCGTTTCGCCCCCCCGTCCACCTGATCATGCCGAATCACTTCCGCGCGGTCCAGGGAGCCTGGGATTATGCCGTCGCACGGGGCTTTAAACGCATCGGCATGATGCTCTTTGACATGCCCTATGCACTCGACTTTCACGACCGACGTGCCGCCTTTGTGGACCGCCAGAGCGACCTGCCCACCCGCCTCCGCATTCCCATGCTTACCATCCAACCCGAGGAATCCGTCACCAACCCCGACACCCTTCTCCGCACCAGGAAATGGCTCGACCGGTATCAACCTGAGTGCATCTTGGGCTTTAATGACATTTTCTGGTGGCTACTGCGCAACGCCGGCTGGCGTGAACTCGTTAATCCTGAAAGTTTTGTCTCATTGTGGAAATCTAGCACAATGCCAAACTGTCCTGGATACCTCCTGTCTCACGACGGGATCGGAAACCGCGCGGCGGACTGGCTTGATTCGCTGCTCCGCACCGGGGAACGTGGCCTGCCCAAGAACCCTGCCACCATGGAAATTGAGATGGAATGGGAGGACGTCGATCGGGCCGCACATACCGCCATCTGTCTGCCGGAATTGAGGCGCTGACCAGGCAAATGGCTCAAGGCCAAATGTCGCTGAGTTTACGAATAACCCCTATTATCCGGAATTTTGATTATTCAGAGAAAACGAGGGCAAACCGAAATACCGCATCGTCATCATACCAGGCGGGGAAGTTTGTTCCCCAGAAGTTATTATGAAGATTGAAGTGCATCCCTCCTGCCAAATCCTTGAAGCGATCATCGAAAAGGCCGAGCGAAGGTTGCCCCGGCGCAACCAGGCAGGCATCTTTGGATTCGATCCAAACCGACTGGCCGTTTGTACCCCTCCAAACGACTCCGTCCTGGATCGCGTGCAGCAGGCGAGCGCCCTTGGAAACGACCTCGCCTGGAGCAATTTCGCGTCCGAGCTTATGCAATCGCCATCCGGAGGGATCTGGCACAGCGAGAGGAAAGGCACACCAGGCGCTCTCGGGCAAACGCGTGGCCGTCTTGCCGAACCACGTCACCCTCAGCTCGATATGATGATTGGTATGCGAAAAGGTCCATTCCAGCCATACCTCGCGCGGTGCCCCATATTCAAGATGCGCCTGGGCGGCCGGAGCGAGTTGAGCAATCACCCTGGTGCAATCGGCTTCGCGGGCAACCAGAACCGACACCACCGCCGAATCCCACCATTTACCAATGGCATCTTCCGGCATACCGGGTTTTCCGAAATCCGCACCGGCCCAGCTTGCCCCGTTGGTATAAGACTCCACGAAAGCGCGCATCTCCGTCACGGATCGCGTTTGATAGCCGAACCTCCCCAGCACCCCTCCCCCAGTGACCCATTCCCGCCCGGTCTCCGAGTCAACCAGAGATGAAATACCGCCCGCGGCGAACCGCAGTCTCCAAGGACCCGCTTCCAGCGGCGCATCCGGGTCGAGCGGCTGAAACCCTTGGAGATCCGGACGAACCGGAATCAACTCGCGAAAACTCGCCTCCGCCTCCTCCGCCAACGTCCGATCCGCCAGCGCCTCCACGGCTCGCTCAATGTAATCACGCTGCTCCTGCCATGAGGCTTCCGCCATTCGGAATGTGCCCCGGTGCCGCACCCGATCGAAGTCCGCGTTCCGGTAATGATCCAGGTCCCCCAACAGATGCGGCGTAATGGAAACCCCCCAGGTGTGCTCTGGAACGCAGAGCAACTGCGTGGTAAATGTGACGTAATCCTGGCGAGCAGGCAACAGTCGTTCGCTGCGCAGCCACTCCTTGTGGAGCCGCAGCAGCGCGCGATAGCGGGAAAGTTTCCAGGGATCTGTGCCCCCGCCATGGATCCAGGTATCGCCGATCTCTTGATCGACTACCGGAAACGAGCCGGTAAGCGGTTCGATGGCTTCGGCAAATTCATCCAGGCGCCCGAAGGCAATGTTCGCATGGGGCCACTTCCGGCGTGCCGCGTCGAACCAGGCGCGGATATCGTCCAGGGACGGTACCTCGCAGTTATCGCCCACCATCCGAAACGCCAGCACGGTATCAGCGCCATCAATACGGTGATCCGCTCCGTAACCCCGGCAGTAAATAGTGGTGACCTCCGAACCGGTCGCCCGGTCCCGCCAACGAAACACAGGCGGGACATCCGGCACCGCGCTCATGTGGTTGACGCCGATGTGAAGCAGGCGCACTCCGGCCGCTGCCAGCAGTGGCACGATCCCCCGGGTATTGCCGGGGACGTCGGTGGCTTTTGCGGCAATGGTTGTCTTCCCGAAGCGCTGATCCAACCGGCGCGCCAGCGCGAGACCCGCATTGAAGAGTTCGGGGTCGAGCAGTTCACAATGCATGGTGAATGGCAACGCATGCCAGGCCACATCACCCCGTTCCATCGCTTGTTCAATTTGCTTTAGACTATTTCCGGCATGAAGCTCCAAGGCCCGGAATGCCGTCCAGGCAGGCACGGTCCAGACGAAATTCAGGCCCTCCTTGCGCAGGATCTCCGACTGCCCAATCGCAACCGGCAACATCCAATTGATCGCGTCGTGGGTGACCTTCGCCACCGACTCGGTGAACCCGAGATCGAGGTGATTCTTGCAAATCAGAATCACCTTCCGAACGCTCGGATCGACTCCGCCACTGCCGGGGGGGGTGAGGGCCACCGCCTTGTTCGGTTCGAGTTCGTCGAGGGCTTTAATCATGGCTTATCCAGTAATGTACTCCGCCGTCAATAAACTCCGCACCGGTCATCACTTTTTTCCAATATTCACGACGAAGGCGTGACCAAGTCCCCCGGGATGGACTTTGATAAGAACTTCATTCTCGCCGTCTTTCAATATTGCGGGGAAACGAATCGGCGATGATGGAGCCCCATTGATACGCTTCAGCTCGATCTCTTTGCCGTTAATCCAAAGTCTCGCGAAGTAGTCCACCCGCAAGCCCATCGGCACAGCGGCATCGCCCTTGCTCGCCAGCTTTAGGCGGGCATAACAGATGCAGGGCGTGAATGAGCCATTCCACTTGGCGAAGTCGAAAATACCATTCTCCATTTCGCCGCACGGCTTCCAAAGACCCGGCTCAGAATAGGCTCGTCCGTTTTCCGCGAGGCCTTCCTCGGGTTTGAAAACGCTGCTGAGGTCTGGCGCAAGCACATCCACGCTTTTCTTGACACTGAATGGACCGGCCCATTCCCAGCCGGAAAGGGGAACGGGATCGAACTCTTCCTCGAATTTGCGCGGGTTGCACTCATTGTCCGCCCATCGCACCTTGCCTGCCTTCATCTCGTCGTTCAGGACGATGTCCCGGGAACCGGTCTGTCGTTTGTCATCGACAATCCATTTACCGTCCTCGTCGCGCAGGATTGGCAGACGCTTCACCAGTGGCGGAACAGGACAGGCCGCACAGGGCCGGTCCGCATACCAATAGGCCACGCTGGCCATCTCGTTCCTGAGATGATTTCCATGTCCGTGCTCGATGGTGACTTTGATTTCCTCGGTGAAATGGACCGGATTTTCCAGATGATGCACATAGCTGGTTTGATAGCCACCATCGCTGGCGGCACTGGGGTTCAACGAGGAGCCTGCCCTGACTTTGGTGTTGTTTTCAAAGATCGACGAGCCATTGCGCAAGAAGGCGTTCGGTTGCATCCCCCAAGCTTGATTGAGATAATCTTCGCTTCCGGTTCCATGGAGGTCCGGCGGCCACTTATAGCCGTCAACCCAGATCATGTCGTCGCCTTCGCCCCACCAGGAGCCCTGCAGGTTGGTGACGCTGAGGTTGCAGCCGATATAGTGTCCGCGCCCCCTGGTTTCCAGGATGACGTAGTTGTTATCCCAGGCCAGACGCTCCTTGTTTGCGATATTGCATTCCGGGGTGTTGACCGTAATTTCATGGCCCCAGCCACCGAAGGGGTTCGCCCGGCGGAATTCCGCATGAAAGTAACCCATATCGTCGCCTGGCACGGAATCTGTGGTCTCGTAGTCAATATAGAAATACTGATTATGGTCCGCATCGGTTTCATTGACCAGTTCGACGACCGCGCGCTCCCGGAAAGGCATGGGCGCGTAGCAGTTCAAGGCGCACCCGTCGTTGAAGATGTTGTGGGCATGGGTATTGGCCGAGGCGCTGAAGAGAAGGGACTGGTAACTGTTGACGAGACCATGGCCGAGCCCGAAGAAGTCGCCGAGCGGGACCAGAACCGAGGGCGCCGACGCGTTATCAAACGTAATCTTCACCAGGCATTCGCGGTAGTTCTTGTTTTGCGTCATCCAGATGTGGGTGATGCGGCCAGGCCCTTTGATATCGGCCAAAACCCGGGTTTCTCCGGCGGCGATACGCCACCAGTCGTCATTTCTCCCGCTGCGATCCCAGGATGAACATCGCGAGGTTTTCGCCCTACGTAATGTGCTTAATGATGCCAACATAGATACTCCGGTTATTCCAACCCGCTCCTGGGATTGCCGTGGTTCCACTCCATGACAGCCTTGAATTTAGGTTGATCCCTTTCGGTCTCGTCGAGGTATTCCGTCAGGCTAAAGCTTCCCCACTTGCTCCAAACGCCTGTCGAAGCGTAGATACACATGAGGTCGCCACCGGCATCACGCCAGGCGTCCAGATATTTCCGGTAAATAGCGCCCATGCGTGGATGACGGTTGGCGGCATGGAAGAGACTGGTCATCGCCTCGTTGTTTTCGCCACCCCCGACTCCGACGAGGTGCTGGCCTGCCTCATAACAGGCCAGCTTGAGTCCATACTTGTTCGCCACCTTTTTCTGGGTGTTGATCCACTTGATGCTTTCCGGCATGGCATTGGTTTCGACGAAATCGAGCACCCGGTCAACGGTCCACTTTGAAACGTCGTCGGAGGTCGGCTGGGTGGTCGGCCCGATGCATAGGGTGATATACGGCGCGATGGCCAGAACGTCCGCATGTTTTCCGGTGTCATTGTTTCCAAGCAACATCGCGTCGCTCCAGTATTCGCCGCCTGCGGCCTGCCAGGCGATCACCCGGTAGAGCCGCTCATGCCCGTTGAAGACGCCCTCCCAGATCTTGAAGATTTCCTGGGAACGCTTTCCATAGTACATGGCCACACCTTCCCACGGGCGCTCTTTGGGGCCGAGCTTAAGAGCCTGCCCCTTGTTCTCGGCATAGCGATGCTGTTCGAACATCCCGTTCCATACCTCATTGGAGTACTCGATATAGACCTTCAGGGTCGGATCGAGCCGTTTCTTCACGAGTGTTGCGAGATTGGCAACATAATCGTCCGAGGCACCATGCGGCAGGCAGAACCAGGGGTTGATCTTCAGCCGGTTGCACAGGTCAACCATGACCTCCACAGGCATACCGCGTTCGGTGTAATTGCAATATGAAGGGGTTGCCCGATCGCTCCATTCCTTCTGCTTCGAGCCATTGGTTTCCATCCATTCCATAAAGCGGAACGTATTGAACTCCTGCCAGCGACGGAGGAACGGCGGGTAGTAGGGATCACGTTTGTATGACTGCTCGAAACCGGGCATAATGACCCTTATATTTCTGACGTGGTTGGTGGGGTTGGTTGACCGTAGCGCGAGGAAAGTGCCGCCCTTCTGCGTGTCAATATTTACAACGATACGACCGGGTTCGCGGGAAACAACGGTGCTGTTGTGGGTGAAATCAATTTCACCCTGGCCCTCGTAGAGGCAGACATATTGACCTGACGGGGCGTGGCCATTGTTACTGGTGAGGATCGGCGTTTCGGCCCAGCAGCTATCTTCAAGCTTGTTGATCCAGCCGTTCTCGTCCCGGTCCAGCTCCGGGCCTTTTCCCCAGTTGGCCCCCTGTTTCTGGCTAATCCACTGACGCGACATGCGGAACACGTCGACAAAGACATATTCGGTGGTCCAGTCGCATGGGCCGGCAAGGTTCATCCCGAGGCGGCTTTTAGCAGGCGGGAGAACCTGCCCCGCACATTTGGATGCCTGGGATAAAGCAAGAAGTATGGTTAGCAATGCAATGGTTTTAATTTTCATCGGATTTCCTTATACTTACATGACAGAAAAGAGTTTAGCATCCCTACCGGATTTTAAAGAGACTTCCGCCCGGCGGGAAAGTGGCCGTATCGCTTACATGAATCTCAATGGCATCCGGGACACTATTGTGGTTCATGTCCGAAGTCCCCTCTGACGGTACGGTTGTCGTGATGGAGACGTTATCAATATATGACGAATCATCCTTATTATCCGCAACAAATCCCGAATATCGGTTCAGGCTGACGGGCGAGACCAACCCCTGCGCCACCAGATCGCCCGCCACGAAAACGGCAAAGGTGTGATGGACCAGTTCCTGGCAAATCGTGATTCGCGTGAAGGCGCCCGTTGAAATCGGCGTCACCGGAGTATTGTCGTATTTATTGGAACAGACAACCCATCCACCTCCGGCCACCTCTACCACCAGATAACCGTTAGTATTCACATAGGCTAAGAAGCTGGCGGTGTTCGTTGGCAGAGAATCCGGTAACAATCCGATCGTAGGCTGGACATAATAATCCGTCCAGATCCGCGTCGCGGCACCTGAGTCAACACGATTTGAGACCACCGTGCTACCTGGCACCACCAGAGCGTTGTTTCCGCCATGCTTGACCGAGGTCTGCACCTTCACTGTTCCTGCCGAAGCATTCCACCCCCGGAAACCGAGCGTCGTAAGGGTCGTATTATTCGCATAGGACTCAAAATCATCCGTAAACGGCAGATTCATAGTCGCCGCCGTCCCCCACGTATTATCCACCGTGAAAGTGCCCGTCATATCCACTCCGCGGGGAATGACAACGAGCCTGCTGCTGGTAAAGGTCAGCAATCCGCTCCCCGTCACGCTCAACGTGCCGCCTACCGAAATCGTCCCTGAACCCGTCACCTGGACTCCCCCCGACACCGAAGCCGTCGTCACCGCCAGCGTCTGACCCGCGCCGACCGTCACCGACCCGTTGTCCACCAATGCCCCCAGCGTCGCCCCTTGCACCAGGTTGACGGAAGCCCCGCTGACCACCGTGAACGAGCCGCCGCAGGCCACCATTCCTGAAAAAACCACCACCGTGCCGGAATTGAACAGACAGGATCCCGAACACTGGAAAGCGCCATTACAGGTGAAGTGCGCCCCCGCCTCCACCGTCAGATTGCTGCAGGTCAGCGACTGCATCACCACCGTCGCGCCCGACCGGACAATCAAATTGCTGCAAACCAACGCCCCATCAAATGTGGCGAACGAGTTCGTGTCAACATTCACGGTCCCCCAGTTCATCGGATTCTGGAAAACCATACCGGAACCCGTGCGGAGGGTAAGCGTGCCGCTGTTGGTGAACGCGCCGCCGGTGAAGGGAATTACATTCGTGACTATCACATCACCTGAATAGGAACCGGCTGAAACATATAAAGCGTCCCGTGCCCGCCAGGCGTTTACGGCTGCCTGGATCGCAGGGTAGTTGGGATATCCTGCCCCACCGACGTATTGTGTCCGGCTGGCATAGCCGTAAAGCTGGAGTTCGACCGCGTCATTCGTCTCATCACCATTGCGGTCTCCCACCAGGTCGGTCGGCCCGATATTGGTCTTGATCCAGACATTATCCAGCCAGGAATTGGAATCGCTGTTCCGGAACACCAACTGGTTGTAATTGCTCGCGCTCCCCACAAACGGCAAATCCTGCGCCACCAGTTGGGCATTCAGAAGCACCGCCTGTTTCGAGGTTGAATAGTCCTGAAAGATCGACACTCGCGCATAACCATTGGTAGCGGGCGGAACGCGGCTCCCCCAGATGTCATTGGTATACGCCTGGCAGCCGGACGGTGTCGCCACCATCAGCCAGCCATTGCTGCTGAAATAGCACAGGAAACTGGCGGCATTGGTCGGCAGGTTCAGGGGTTCCACTCCCAGCGCAGGATTCACCTGGTAATCCGTCCAGACCCTGAGTCCGACGGAACCGGCCTGGGCGTTGGTCAGGGCGACCGCACCAGCGAGAAGGGCCGCATTTGGCGCCGATACCGCCCCCCCATTGGTCACCGACGACGACGCGGACGCGGCCTGCCACCCATTGGTGGAGGATGCGGTGGGGAAAGTAAAGCCATTGTCATAGAGTGAATCGAACGTTTCGTATAAATTTGGCACGGCACCGGATGACGCCACCGCCACCCCCGCGATCAGAGAAAATAATGCCATTTTACTCATAACACCCCCCCACAAGTTGTTCGCTGCACCTTACTGGATGTACATGATCAATGCCCGACGGGGGAATACCAGATTCAACTGAGTGTTTCCCGACGCCGTCTGCAGCGAATACCCGTTCCCGACTGCCGGCAACGTGCCAGAAATCGTTCCCCCGCCCGTGCATTGCAGAAGCGTCCAACTATTCCCGGCCCGCGGTGTGAAGGTGCCGGGGAAATTGGTCACCGTTACCATGGTGGAAGCCGAGAGCGTGACGTTGGATCCAAGCCCAACGGTAAGCTGGTCGCAGGTCGTGTCGCTCAGCAGGTTCGCCACCAGGGCTCCACCCGTCAGGTCCAGTGCCCCGTTGATGGTTCCGGTTCCGCGCAACGAACCGCTGTTCGTAACGCTCGTCTTGCCGACAATCGTGCCATTGACCACCAGGGTGCCGCCGGAACTGGCCGTGATGGTGTTGGAGACCACGATACCGGCATCCAGCAACAGGGTGCCGGTATTGGTCACCACCACCGCCCCTGTTCCCAGATTGCCGGAACGGGCAACCGCGCTCACGGCGATGTCGGTAGCCAGCGCAGTCGTGTTGCCTCCCACTGTCACGCTGATCTCATAATCGTTGTTGATTTTCTGGATAGCGCTGCCGGCACCAAGCATCGCACTTGAAATGGGTTGCCCTATCACAAAACCATGAGCAATGGGTTCCAGAAACGTCACGTTGTAGCTATTCCCTCCGTTATTGTTCACCGTGGCTTTCAGACCACTCTGAGCGGTAGCGGTAATGGCAGAAACTTGCAACGTGCCATTGTTGACGGTGGTTCCACCCGTATAGGTGTTGCTAGTCGTGAATTGCAACACCCCCGCACCGTTCTTGGTGATGCTTCCCGCCCCGCCAGTCCCGTTTGCAACAACCAGATCCACCACCATCTCGGGCGTCCCAGTGGCGAGATTGACGGACTTGGCGATACTGAAGGTTCGGTTGCCGCCGTCCAGGTTGATCGGCATGCTCCCCGTACTATAGCGTTCCCATCGCGCCTGGTCGACGGAAGCCGAGGCATAGCCGACATCGGTGTCAAGGCTGAAGGTGCCATTCCCCCCACTTATGTGGCAGATCCATCCTCCGTTAAACTGAATCCCCGTGCCGACATGTGTGTTCTTGTAGGTGGTGACATTGCCCCCACGCAAGCGCCCGCCGCTGATCGTCATGACACCTGCGTGCGACACGGTGACAGCGTCGTTAATTGTTAGATAGGATCCTTTCTTGAGGGTCGCGTTGCAGTTACCGGCAAGAGGTATACTCCCGTTGCAAGTCAGCTTGCTGCCATTCTCGACAACCACATCGCCAGGAATCGCGACGGCACTACCGGACTTATTCAGGTAAAGGCCATTGGCGCCGCTGACGTACGTGGTGCCGGTATAGGTATTGTTACTGGCTCCTCCGAAGTAGACAAGGGAATCGCCACTCTGAATCACATCCATATTACCCGTGAGTTCGCAGTTCAGGGTTAGGTTGTACCAAGGCGTATTGCCGTTCAACAGATAGAGTTGGTCGGTGCCGGATGTGAGCCGGCCATTCATGATGGTTACCGTACTATTCTCAACGGCCACCCCTCCTGAAGCGATGGTCAGCGTGCCATTGGCCGCATTGGTCAGGGTAGCCGAGGCTTTAAAGCCAAGGGAATTGATCGCGAGATCACCCGCGAGGGTGTTGGCCAACGCAGCGGTCACTTGATAATCGCTGCTTGGCAACCAAGTGGTGATATCCGACGGGGCGATCGTCGCGGGGACTGTGACGAGCACCATGGATGCGTTCAATTGCATGAACTGGGCGTTGTCCGTCATGATCCAAGGGAGTAATGTCCCAATGGGAACACCATTCGAAACGACGATATCGGTCAGCGGCGATCCACTGGAAGTCGAAACAACCAACGCTCCCCGCCCGGCTGTTCCCCGATCGAGACCCGCCGTGGCATCGGACAACACCAACTTTGGATTCGCCGAACTGCCTGAATTGATACTACCCAGGTCAAGCCTGCCAAATCCATTGACTGTAATCTTACCGATGGTCTCCTGCGAAATCGCACCACCGTTGTTGCCCCTGCCAATATACTGGAAGATTCCCTGGTTCATCGAAATGATGGCGTTATCTGCAAGCTGGTTGATGACGCCTGCAGTGCTGTTTTCCACTCGCAGAACCGGGGTGGCCGCAGGACGTGCCGGACCTAATTCATAAGTACTTACATTGAAGGCGGGCACTGAATGCATACTGCCATTGTTTATCCGGAAACCATAGCCTGACCCGTAATTGCCAACATTGACCGATCCGCTGTAGGCATCACTCGCTGATTGGATTTCTATCATTCCATAACCCAGAGCATTAAGCGTCGCCGTGCCCGCAAGTTGAACATTGGGAAAGAAAAGCATTTCACGCGTAGCTTCGTGAAAAGCAACCGAATTGATAAAAACGTTAGCCCCCGCAAGGGTCAGAACCTGAGGGCTTGTCGCGGTCATGGTATAGGTAGGCCAATAACCAGAAGTGAGATCAAGATTAGCCATGATACTTGAAATTGTGGGACTGCCCTGAACGGTAATCGTGGCACTGGCACTCGTATTCAAACCGACAAGGTTGATCGATGCTCCGCTGATGGAATTGGTGTAGGCGGTACCGCTCGAGTTGGTGGCCCAGTTTTTGGTGCTGCCGGTCCAGGTGCCAGAAAGGCCGGCGTCCGATTGAGGCAAAGCCGTACCGTTACTGATATCGTTCGTGCCGCCACCCCAATAAAGCGTCTGCGCCATGGCCGGCCCGGACCCGACGATGATCATTGCCACTAGAAGACCAATCCCCCACCCCATTTGCTTCTTATTCATGTGTCCCTCGCTTTTACCTGTTTGCCGCCCGCATTCGACATCCCTTAACCTATCGCGCCTTAATAATACTCTCTCTGCGCGGTAGAGTGGTGCGATAATTATGTTTAACCGTTAACTGAAATCGGCTATTCTGCACCCATCATGACGATTCGTATCACCTTGCGCGATGTGGCGAGACAGACCGGATTCTCGACCGCCACGGTCTCCCTGGCCCTGCGAAACCACCCGCGGCTGCCTAAGAAAACCTGCGTAACCATCCAGCGGGCGGCAAAGAAGATGGGCTACCAGCCTGATCCCGTGCTGTCGTCGGTCGCCGCCTCCCGCTGGCGCGGGCACCGCGCCATGTCCACGCTGGCCTTGATCAAGGACACCCAAGATGCCGAAGGCGAGAATGGCCTGATGGAGCAGGCGACCCGTCTCGGCTTCAAGTTGGAAGCGTTCAACATCCACGACTATGAAAACGCGCAACGGCTTTCAGACATTCTTTATCATCGGGGCATTACCGGGGTTCTCGTGGCCCAGATCTTCACTCCGGGATTTTGCGAATCTTTCAATTGGTCGTATTTTTCGACGGTAGCCATTAGCGAGGGAACATTTCGTCCGCCCGTTCATTTAGTGATGCCCAATCACTTTCGTGCCGTCCAGGGCGCATGGGACTACGCCGTCGCACGGGGCTTCAAACGCATCGGCATGGCGATTTACGACATGCCATGGGCGCTCGATTTCCACGACCGCCGGTCCGCGTTCGGAGACCGGCAAAGAGACGTGCCTGCCAAGCACCGTGTTCCTGTTTTAGCGCTTAACCCCTGGCATTCCCAGGAGGAACGGCTTGCCGCCGTGGCCATAGGCAAGAAATGGGCCGATCAGCACCAGCCCGATTGCATGCTGGGATTCAACGACATTTTCTGGTGGCTGCTCCGCGATACGGGCTGGCGGGGAATCGACCAACCCGACGGCTTTGTCGCACTTTGGAAAACCAGTCATGAACCGAAGTATCCGGGATTTCTGGTATCGCCCGACGAGATCGGTCGGCGCGCAGTTGACTGGTTGGACTCGTTATTGCGCACCTGCGAACGCGGTCTCCCCGACTACCCCGCCACCATGCAAATAGAAATGCACTGGGAGGGCCAGGGACTGGCCGTCAAGGGGAGTTAGTAACCCGCCGTCAGCTGGTTCATTCCAGTTCCGCAATTCGTACAACCAACCGGCTACCATAAGGATAACTGGTGCATTTCAAGACCGTGATACCCGCTTTCGGGTCATGCGTCATCACAAGACGCTCATCATTGTCGAGCCAGCGGACCGACCGGAGCGGGCGCCTGAGTCCCGAAATCGTCCGCAGCCCCGGACCGCTTACCCCCACCGTGACATCACCATGTCCCGCAATACCAAGGTCGAAAGCGAAGTAGTAGAGCTTCCTGCCGGCTTGCAGGACAAAGTCGCGTCCTGAGCAAGTGCAATCAACCGGCTTGCCTGAGCGAATCGGAACTTCATGCAAGGCGATCCACTGACCCACTTTGCGCAATAGCGCGCTTTCCAGATCCGGCAACCCGCCCTGAGCGGTCGGGCCGATATTCAGCAGGTAATTGGCGCCGGCCTTGCGGGACAGGCAAAGGTTCTCGATAATCTGGCCTATTGAAAGATAACTAAAATCCCGCCCCCCGATGCCCCAGTGGGCGTTCATGGTTTGACACATTTCGCCAGCGATATATTTTGGAGCGCCCCGGCGGTCGACCGGCTTGGGCAAGCCCTGCTCATACGTCACGCTGTCAACTTCCGGATGGCCGACCACTCCCCTCGCCTCCAAACCGGTGTTGTCTATGATCATCGCTTCAGGCTGGTATTTGCGGATCATCCGATAGAGCCGATCCACTTTCCAATCAACATCCTTCCGCGACCAATTCCCGTCAAACCACAAACCACCGATGGGCCCGTAGTGCCGGCACAGCACCTCTACCGAAGCATGCAAATAATCGAGATATTTCGCAAATGCCCGGGCATCACAGGTGTGGGACTTCCAACGCCAGTCAAGCGTCGTGTGGTAAAGAAAGGGAACAATCCCTTCTGCCCGGCAGCCTTCCACAAATTCGGCCACCAGATCACGGGCCGCGGGAGAATGGGGAGCATCAAAGTCGGACAAACCCCGAGTGTCATAAAGAGAAAACCCCTCATGGTGTCGTGTCGTGAGGGTGATGTAGCGCATCCCTGCTGCACGCGCAAACCGGGCCAAGGCGCGGGCATCGAAATCAGTGGCAGAGAAGGCATTCTTCAGTTCGTCATAATCTGTTTGAGGGATGGGCTTCAAGTGCTGAATCCACTCCCCCTGCCCTAACTGCGAGTATAACCCCCAATGCACGAACATCCCGTATGCCAGCGATTCAAAACGCTTAATTCGAGGAGCTGGTTCAGGAATCTTTTTAGTATCCACGCCCATAAGGATGATCCTTTCTTAAATTCAAAATATTCCGATAGGGGTATCATATTAGGATGAAATAGAAAGCGATTTTAAATCGGTTTCTTTCGGCTATGGGGGGAGAACTGCGAATGATTGCATCCTTCCCTGAAGGCGACGTTATAATCTCACAGTTTAAAGATCTGCTACCAAAAGAGCCCGCGAAAGCCAACGCCTGACATCTTGCACAACCCTCAGTTTATTGGTTGTGCACGAGATAGGCTCCGGGAATAGGGACTGTTCCTGGAGGGCTCCTTAGGCGAGGATTTAGGGGTCACATCCTTGCTTGACATTCCCATTAGCGGTTCATACACGGCGCGCTCCTGGGTGGTAAGCCAACGATCCCACTGCTCTGGCGTCCCGCGTTTAAAGGCGCGACGGATACTGTCTTCCGAGACGATCTTTCCCAGACCCAGCACATCGGCGCCTTGATCGAGCAGGCCAGGAAATGGGTTAAAGACCGCGTGGCGCAGGAAAATATTGCAAAGTCGGCTTAACTTGCGCATTTCGTGCCCAAAAAGCCTCCATTTATGAAGGCACAAACATCGCATGCTGCGCGTTTCGTGCCCACTTATTCTAATCTGAATCTGGCACTAACTTGACATTATGCGCGTTTCGTGCCCAGAATGTCCCGCCATGATCAGTACTGGAAAGATGAACAGGAGGAGCGATAATGTTTACTGGACGAAAAGAACAACTGAAAGATCTCACGGCACTATTGCGCAAGAAAACGCCGTCACTAGTCACATGCCGGGGACGCCGCCGCATCGGAAAAAGCACACTAATCCGCGAGTTCGCCAAGAAAGCGGACCGATTTCTTGTCATCGAGGGGCTACCGCCGCGGCCCGGCCTCACGAACCACGATCAACTGCAAGCATTCAGCCGACAGCTTGCCCGGCAGACCGACCTACCGGAGGTTGAGCTTACTAACTGGCCACAGGCATTCCAGTTGCTGTCCAGCGCCATCCGCACCGAGTGGACGGTTATCCTGCTCGATGAGATCTCTTGGCTAGGTGGTTCCGACCCGGACTTTCCCGGCCACCTCAAGATGGCCTGGGACAGCGTTTTCAAGCAGCACCCCAAGCTCATACTTGTGCTGTGCGGTTCGGTATCGGCCTGGATTACGAAGAACATCCTGAACAATACAGGATTCGTGGGGCGGGATTCATGGGACGTCCTGTTGGATGAGTTGCCGCCGTGCGACTGCAACAGGTTCTGGGGGAAAGTTGGCGACCGCACCAGTTCCTACGAAAAACTAGCCGTCTTGTCCGTTACGGGCGGCGTTCCGAAATACCTAGAGGAGTTGGATCCGGCGCTTTCGGCGGACGAAAATATCCGGCGGCTCTGTTTTCAGAGGGAAGGATTTTTGTTCAGGGAGTTCGACCAGATATTCAATGATGTTTTCGGAAAACGTGCGGAAGGTTATAAGTCCGTCCTCGAATCCCTAGCGCACGGCAGCAGAACGGTCTCGGAAATCAGTACGGCACTTGGCAAGGAGCGCAGCGGGCACCTGAGTGAGCACCTTGAAGACCTGGTACAAGGCGGGTTTCTCGCGCGTGACCGCGTGTTTAACCCGAAAACGATACGCCCTACCCGCACCGAGAAGTACCGCTTACGTGACAACTATGCACGTTTCTACCTGCGTTACGTCGCTCCCCGACGCGATGCCATCGAAAAGGGGTTACTGCGCGGGTTACCGCTCGACCAACTGCCCGAATGGGACACCATTCTGGGACTTCAATTCGAGAACCTCGTAGTAAATAACGTGACAGCGCTGAGCAAACTCATGGGTTTGGAGCGAACTCCCTTACTGGCTGCAGCACCATACAGTCAGCGCCCAACGGCCCGCAAAAAGGGCTGTCAAATTGACCTGCTAATACGCACCAAGCATTCCCTTTATATCGTGGAAATCAAACTCCGCAAATCCATTCCGCTGTCCGTTGTAGAAGAGGTCCGGGAAAAAGTTTTACGTCTGCCATCAGACCGCCGCATCTCTATCCGCACGGCCCTGGTATACGAAGGGACCCTCGACAAGGCGATAATGTCAGAAGGCTATTTCGACTTCCTGATCCCCTTTGACCAGTTACTGAAGAGCCAATGAGGCCAATTAGCCAAGGTCACCTAGCCCGAGTTCGCCAGTTGGGCGGGTATTGAAGTTGTAAGTCATTGGAAATCAA